>JBBQAV010000047.1:0-18597 GCA_038316775.1 Gemmatimonadales bacterium
GCTTCCATCTCTACTCCCGTCGGTCCGCGCGTCGATGCCCAGGCAGTCACGCGAAGTCCGGGTAACGAGCGGTCGATATCGACATCCACTCCGACATCGGTCAGCGCGATCGGATGACAAAGCGGGATGAGCTCGTCTGTCCGCTTCGCGGCCATGATGCCGGCGATGCGTGCAGTGGAGATTGCATCTCCCTTCGATAGTGAGTTGCGCTCGATCGCGTCCAGCGCGTCCGTGCTCATCGTTATCGCGCCTTCGGCCCGCGCGCTACGCGCCGTGTCCGGTTTTCCGCCGACGTCAACGATACGGGCGCGACCCTCATCGTCCAAATGAGTGAGCTCGCTCATTTGAGAGTGGCCGAGAGCTCGCGAATCAGTCTTGCCGTGATCAGCTGTGGGCTCACGTTGCCGTCCGCGTACGTCTGCGCTTTTAACACCGCATCCACTGCCTGGCTCGCTGACGAGGCGGCGGGAGCGTCGTCGCGATGCAGCGCATCGCGCATCCGCTCGCCGAGAAGCTCGACCAGAGCTTCGAGAGTATCCGCGAAGGCGCCGCGCGCGCCGGCCGAACCCTGCGCGAGCGCCGACGAATGGATGAGTGAGGCGCGATTTCCAGTCGCCGCATCCACGATCTTCCGGGCGTTGATCGTCGCCTTCGCGTTCGCCTCACCCGAGAGGAGTTTTCCGGGTGAACCGGCGGCGGCCCGCACACGCTCTGAAGTCGTGGCCTTCTTTTTCTTGTCGAGCGCCTTTTTCACGGCTTGATCTTCGACAAACGCGCGAACAGCGCTGTCCTGGACGAGAGGCACTCGCACCGCGACCACGCGCGACCGGATTGTTGGAAGCAGCGCACCTGGCTCGCTCGAAGTCAGGATGATGGTCGTGTTGGCCGATGGCTCCTCGAGCAGCTTGAGAAACGCATTGGCCGCCATGTCCGCCCCCTCCTGGGGCACCATGCGTTCCGCGTCTCCGATGATGAAGACCTTTCGGCTTCCAATTGCGGGCGCGATGGCCGCTTGCTGCACGAGTGAGCGGACAGTCGCTACATAGATCCCCTCGGTACCCGACGGAGAAGCGTACAGCCCACCATCCGCCGCCCGCTCCGCGATCGCCTCGGCGTAATCGTCCCGTACCTGCTCGAGATCGGGATCAGAGTCCTTGAGGCGCGGTCGTGGAAAAATCCAGTGAAGATCGGGATGGGTCAGCTCGGCAATGTACCGGCAGCCGGCGCACGATCCGCACGGCGCGTCGTCCTGGTCGCAAAGCAGACGCTGCGCCAGCCATAGCGCGAGACGCTGCTTTCCGACTCCGCGGGGGCCCTGAAGGAGGAGGCTCGATGGAAGTGTGCCGGCTCGAATGCTTTCGGCGAGCCGTTCCCGGAGCTGCTCGTGTCCGTAGAGATCGATGATGGGCACGCCGAAATATGGTCAGGGAGGCGTCATGAGGCAGGTACTGCGAGGTTCGACATTGGCACATTTTCTGACTTGAATTACACCTTACTATCGCCATCAAACCGGAACCGGAGATCGCCATGCCCAGCCAGCTCAACGGGCGCAAAGTCGCATTCCTCGCCACCGACGGGGTGGAGCAGGTAGAGCTCACAGCGCCCTGGAATGCGCTCAAACAAGCGGGGGCTGACACGGTCCTCGTGTCCGACAAGACAGGCGAGATCCAGGCGATGAACCATGACACGAAGGGCGAGCGGTTCAAGGTGGATGTAGAGGTCTCGAAGGTGAGCGCGCGCGGGGCGTGGGTGGACAAGCAGGTACAGCCCGACCAGAAGCTCCTGACGGCCCGCAAGCCCGACGATCTTCCGGCTTTTTGTGCCCAGCTGGTCGACCTGCTGGAGAGCGCCATTGAGGAGCGGAGGCTCGACAAGATGGTCGAGCAGAGCTTCCCGGCCAGCGACCCGTTACCTGGTCCGATCTCTCTGGCATAGCGGGGTATGAAATAGAGCGACCGAGGGGCCGCTTTACAGCGCAAAGTACTTGACAGACGTCGAACCAACAGCTAGCTTCGCCCAATATGGCTTCGGTCACACCCCTTCACCGCGCTCCGCCGCCCGAACCGCCCGCACTCCACGTGCGGGCGATGGACAACCTCGCCTTTATCCGCGATACGATGGAGGCGGCAGGGTCGTTCACGGCCGTCTCTGGCTGGGGAATGGTAGCGGTCGGGATCATTGCGACGATCGCGGCGGTCATCGCATTCGCGCAGCACTCCGCGGTCGGGTCGCTCTATGTCTGGGTTGCCGCCGCTGTGCTCGCGCCGTGCGTGATGCTCTGGGCGATCGTCCGCAAGGCTCGCAGGGCGCATGTGCCGCTCCTGGCTGGGCCCGGCCGAAAGTTCATTCTCAGCTTTTCGCCGCCGATGCTCGTGGGCGCCCTTCTCACGATCGTGCTCTACCGCGCGGGCGTTGTGGATGCGATTCCCGGGATGTGGCTGCTTCTCTATGGCACCGGCGTCGTAACCGGTGGCGCGTTCTCGGTGAGGGTGGTGCCGGTAATGGGCATCTGCTTCATGCTGGCGGGAGTGATCGCCCTTTTCACTCCTTCGTCATGGAACGACATGATCATGGCTGCTGCTTTCGGCGGTTTGCACATCGCTTTTGGAATTCCTATCGCGCGGAGGCACGGTGGCTAAGCACGGAACCGCGCGCGATGACCGCCGCCCATCGGTGGGCAACTTGCGAACTCTACGCGGAAAATCGGAGGCGGACTCCCCGGCTTCTGCGCGCGCGGAGTCCCTGGACAGGCTCATTCACGAGCGCCTGCGCCTTGGCATTGTGAGCGCGCTCGCGGTCAACGATTCACTCAGCTTCAGCGACCTCAAGAAGCTGATGAAGACGACCGACGGCAACCTGAGCGTCCACGCGCGCAAGCTCGAGGAAGCCGAGTACATCACCTGCACGAAGTCGTTCGCAGGGCGGATGCCGAAAACGGAATACAAGCTGACCGCCGCGGGCCGCCGCGCGCTGGAGCGCTACCTGGACCACATGGAGGCGCTCATTCGCGCCACTCGGGAGCGCTGACCCTGTGTCGCATTCTCATCACGCCATGAAGCACACGCACGCCCGGCCGTCGCAGCCTTCAGGCGCCGAGTCGGGGATTCACGTCGCGATCATCATGGATGGAAATGGGCGCTGGGCAAACGCGCGCGGACGTCCGCGTACCGCGGGACACATTGCCGGCGCGCGCGTCGTGAGAAAGATCGTCGAAGCTGCCCCCGACAGCGGCATTGGCATGCTGACGCTGTACGCGTTCTCCGCGGACAACTGGGCGCGCCCCTCACGCGAGGTCGCGCTCCTGATGCGTCTCTTCCGGCGCTACCTGGTCGCCGAGACAGACCGCTGCGTGACGAACGATGTGCGGATGCGCATCATCGGACGCCGCGACCGAATTCCGGCCGAGCTTCTCCGCGCCATCAATGCCGCGGAGGAAGCGACGAAGCACGGCAAGCGCCTCGACCTTCGGATCGCAGTCGACTACTCCGCCCGCGACGCAATGGTGCGCGCCATCGATCTCCTGAGTGGCGAGAAGAATGTCACGCGCGAGGATCTGTCGCGCGCGATGTCCCAGGTCTACCACTGGGATGGCGAGTGCCGCGACGTCGATTTGCTAATTCGTACGGGTGGCGAACAGCGGCTAAGCGATTTCCTTCTCTGGGAGTGCGCGTACGCGGAGCTGTACTTCACTGATAGGCGCTGGCCGGATTTTACGGCGGGCGATCTCGATCATGCGGTGAAGGAGTTCCACTCTCGTGAGAGACGGTTTGGGACTGTGCCCGAGGCTGTGGCAGGCTAGAGTCGGCGTACTGATCGCGCCATCGCGGCAATCACAAAACCGAAGCAGGGAGCTCAAAGCTTGGCAGCACGATAGCTTGGAGCCTTCATACTGGCGAGAGAGTGTTCCAAGGTCGAGCACTGTAGCCGCTTGTAAGGATCCGCTCGGCGAGGATCGCTTCCGCCTTTCCTGAGGTCCGATAGAAAGGCTCCCAGCTCTGCCGCTGCAACGCTTAAAGCTCCCTGCTTCAGTATTCGATGTGCCCGCCGTCGCGTTTTAACACCAGCCCTTAACGCTGTTAGGGCCTGCACGTCTAACTCTACAGTCAGCCAACCGCGCACCGCGGGCGGCACTTAACAGTTGTGGAGGTTCTTTAATGTCGACAGTTCGTGCCATGGCGCTAGGCGCCTTGCTGGTCGTTGGAGTAGCGGGTGTCTCAGCAGCTCAGTCAACGACCACCCCCCGCACCCATTCCGATAGCGGCACCTATCGTCGCGGTCCCCGCGCCGGTGGCGAGATGCGCAGAGGCGGTGGTGGAAGGGAGTTTGGGCGGGATCTCAACCTGACCGATGCGCAGAAGGCGCAGATCAAGGCGATCCACGAGAAGTACAAGCCGCAGAACGAGGCGCTTCGTGCCCAGTCGAAGCCGTTCATGGAAGCAGCAAAAGCCGCTCGTCAGAAGGGCGACACGGTTGCGTTCCGCACCAACATCGAGAAGGCTCACCAGGTGATGCAGGGTGGCCAGTCGTTCCGCACTCAGCAGACCGCTGAGATTCGCGCCATTCTCACCCCCGAACAGCGCGTCAAGTTTGACGCTCGCCAGAAATCAATGGCAGAGCGTGGCGCCAAGGGCGGCCACAAAGGCTGGGGCAAGAAATCAGCTCCGCAAGCCAAGTCGTAAGAAGCACACAACTCGCAGAAATAAGAGAGCCTCCGGCGCTGAAAGCGCCGGAGGCTCTTTGCATCAGTTCACAGGGTAGCTTCGAATCATAGAGGACCGAGGGCGCGGACCAACGGCATTGATAAATGCGGACTGATTGAGGATCGAGAACCATCGCGAACTCAATCGAGGACCTCGACAGTTGTCCGCAATCCTCAATTGGCCTGCAGTCCTCAATTGGTCCGCAGTCCGCAATTACTCCGCAGTCCGCAATTAGTCCGGAATCCTCAATTAGTCCGCGATTATCAATGCACCTGGTCCGCGACCTCGGTCTTCAGTCTGTCAGTCGCAAGCCTACCCGCGAACCCCCGCGAAAACTACCTTTGCGATTGCAAAGAAACGGCACGACTGCTCACGCGCCCAGCGCGAGGAACCTGATAGATGGCATCTGAAGTCGTACAGCTGACGCGCCGCGGGTTTGGCCAAACGATGCGCCGCGACGCATGGTGGGTTCAACCGCTCGTCGTCTTCGTGATTCTCACCAGCTTTGTCGTTTACGCCACTTGGGCGGCATTTCAGAACAAGTACTTCGCGTTCGGAAATTATCTGTCGCCCTTCTATTCGCCGCTGCTGTTCTCCGATTCTCCGCATGCGTGGATCCATGGTGCACGGCCGTCCTGGATTCCTGCGCTCATTCCGTTCTCTCCGGCCCTCCTGATCCTACCGTTCCCCGCCGGGTTCCGGCTCACCTGCTACTACTACAGGGGGGCGTACTACAAGGGCTTCTGGGCAGATCCACTCAACTGCACCGTGGGTGAGCCGCGCAAGAGCTACCGCGGCGAAAGATTTCTCCCTCTCGTGCTCCAGAACATCCACCGCTACTTCCTCTACATTGCACTGGTGTTCCTCGTCATCCTGTCCAGGGATGCCTACCGGGCAATGTGGTTCTTCGACGGGAATACCGGCCACCAGGACTTCGGAATCGGCCTTGGCACGATCATCCTGGTCGTCAATGTGATTCTGCTCGGGGGCTACACGCTGGGTTGCCATTCCCTCAGGCACCTCGTGGGCGGTTACCTCGATCAGCTCTCGCGCGCCCCTGTCCGCAGAAAGACGTACGATTGCGTGAGCTGCCTCAATCGCGGACACATGCGGTGGGCCTGGCTCAGCCTGGTCTGGGTCGCGTTTTCCGATGTCTTCATCAGACTGTGTGCGATGGGCATCTGGCACGACGTGAGGCTGTTCTAGATGCCTGAATATCAGCGGCACGAGCACGATGTGCTCGTGATCGGCGCCGGGGGCGCGGGCCTGCGTGCGGCGATCGAATCAGCACACGCCGGGTCTTCGGTTGGCCTCATTTGCAAGTCGCTGCTCGGCAAGGCACACACAGTAATGGCTGAAGGAGGAATCGCCGCGGCTCTCGCCAACGTCGACGACCGCGACAACTGGACGGTTCACTTCGCCGACACCATGCGGGGCGGACAGTACATGAACAACTGGCGGATGGCGGAGCTCCACGCCAAGGAAGCGCCCGATCGGGTGAAGGAGCTGGAAGCGCTCGGAGCGGTGTTCGACAGAACGGAGGATGGGCGGATCCTCCAGCGCAACTTCGGTGGCCACAAGTACCCGCGCCTCGCTCACGTGGGAGACCGCACTGGGCTCGAGATAATCCGAACCCTTCAGGACCACGCCGTGCACCAGCCGATCGACGTGCACATGGAATGCACGATCGTCTCGCTGCTCAAGGACGGAAACCGGATAGCCGGTGCCGTCGGGTACGATCGCGAGCGTGGAAGATTCAAGCTGTTCGCGGCGAAGGCCGTCGTGCTCGCGACCGGCGGAATCGGAAGAGCGTTCAGCGTCACGAGTAACAGCTGGGAGTACACCGGCGATGGACAGGCGCTCGCGTACAATGCGGGAGCAGCGCTGCAGGACATGGAGTTCGTGCAGTTCCATCCGACCGGGATGGTGTGGCCGCCGAGCGTGCGCGGAATTCTGGTGACGGAAGCTGTGCGCGGCGAGGGCGGCATTCTGGTGAATAAGGAAGGGCGTCGCTTCATGTTCGACGATATCCCCGAGAATTACCGGAGTCAGACCGCCGAGACCGAGGAGGAGGGGTGGCGGTATACTCAGGGCGACAGGAATGCGCGCCGCCCGCCGGAGCTCCTCACGCGCGATCACGTCGCGCGCGCGATCATGAGGGAAGTCCGCGCGGGCAGGGGAAGCCCGCATGGCGGAGTCTTTCTCGACATCTCCTGGATCAGCTCTAAGCTCGGTAACGCCGAGGCGCACATCAGGAAGAAGCTCCCGAGCATGTATCACCAGTTCAAGCAGCTCGCAGACATCGACATCACCAAGGAGCCGATGGAAGTTGGACCCACGACACACTACGCGATGGGCGGAGTGCGCGTCGATGGCGATACTCAGATGTCGTCCGTTCCCGGTTTGTTCGCCGCCGGTGAAGTGGCGGCCGGTCTGCACGGCGCGAACAGGCTCGGAGGCAATTCGCTCTCCGATCTCGTGGTTTTCGGAATGCGTGCCGGCAAGTACGCCGCCGAGTTTGCGGCGAGGCAGTCCTCGCCCAAGATTGAGACGCGCCAGGCGGATGAAATCGTCCGTGCCGCGCTCGAGCCGTTCAACCGGCAAGCGGGAGGCGAGGGCCCGTACCAAGTCGAGCACGGTCTTCAGACGATGATGCAGGATCTGGTCGGGATCGTGCGGCGGGAAGATGAGCTCCGGCGAGCACTGGACGCGCTGAAGACGTTGCGCGATCGGGCTCACGAGGTTTCGGTCACGGGAAACCGTGAGTACAATCCGGGGTGGCACACGGCGCTCGACCTCCAGAATCTCCTGACTGTGTCGGAGATCATCGCGCGTGCGGCTCTCGAGAGAAAGGAGAGTCGTGGCGGGCATTTCCGCGATGATTTCCCCGACAAGGACCCGAGCTACGCGAAATTCAACATCGTCATACGTCGCGGGCCGGAAGGTGAAATGCAGGTGACGCGCGAGCCAATTCCCGAGATGCGGGAAGATCTCAAGCAGATCATCGAGGAGAACAAGTAATGGTCACCGCTCAGTCGTCCGCGCGAAACATCGCCGAAAGCGGGCAGCGCGCGGCAGCGAGAAGTGACACCAGCGCCGGCACCGAAAAGCGCATCGCAATCTTTCGCGTATGGCGTGGCGCGGGCGCGACCGGCCAGCTGATGGACTACTCCACCAGCGTCTCCGAGGGAATGGTCGTCCTCGATGCCATCCATCAGATCCAGGCAGAGGGCGCGACCGATCTCGCCGTCCGCTGGAACTGCAAGGCCGGGAAGTGCGGATCGTGCTCGGCGGAGATCAATGGAATGCCGCGTCTTATGTGCATGACGCGACTGAGCGAGCTCGATCTCAAGGAACCGGTCACCCTCGAGCCAATGCGTGCGTTCCCGTCGGTGAAGGACCTGGTGACCGATGTCTCCTCCAACTTCCGCGCGAAGAAGCGGATCAGAAAGTTCACGCCACGGCCGCCGGACGCGCCCGACGGCACCTGGCGCATGGCGCAATCGGACGCGGACCGGGTTCAGGAATTCCGGAAGTGCATCGAATGCTTCCTCTGCCAGGACGTATGCCACGTACTGCGCGACCATCAGCTTCACGAACAGTTCGTAGGTCCGCGGCTTCTGGTGCATGCCGCCCAGCTCGAGATGCACCCGCTCGATATTCTGGATCGAACAAACGAGCTCAAGGAGAGCCACGGCATTGGCTACTGCAACATCACCAAGTGCTGCACGACGGTTTGCCCTGAGCACATTACCATCACCGACAACGCCATAATTCCGCTCAAGGAACGCGTAGCCGATGGGCACTACGACCCACTCGGGAAACTCGTGAGGCTGCTGCGGGGTAAGAGATCAGCGGAAACGGGCCGGGGGGCAGCTCGATGACAGAGCAGTTCAAGCTCAAGCCAATTTCTCGGGAAGCGATTCCACGCGCGATTCAGAAGGCAGAGAGGTATCGCCTGATCAATCAGTCGTGGGCCTCGGAGAGCATCTGCCGCGACATTCTCGAGATCGAGCCCGCCAACCAGCAGGTGCTGGTGATGCTGGCGCTCGCTCTCACAGACCAGCTCGTGGACGGACACGCGACTGTGATGAAAACAGTCCAGGAAACGCTGGCGCGAATTACCGATCCGTATCAGCGCGCGTATTACACGGGCATCGCATCCGAGCGCAGCGGACAGGCTCATCTGCATCGCGGTGGAATGGGAAGCGGTGAAATGGCCTACGATTCCTTCAAGGAGGCGATGGGGTGGTACGAGAAGGCCGAGGCGATCCGGCCCGCTGGGAACGACGACGCGATTCTCAGGTGGAATACCTGCGCGCGCCTCATCAGCTCGAACAGCCAGCTTACCCCGCACACCGAACCCGGATACGAACCGGCACTGGAAGACTGATGCGGTTTGCCGGGTCAATATCCTTTTACTCAGTTCTTGCCGTCTCAATGCCGGCCACGGCACTTCTGGCGCAGCAGAAGCCGACGCCCGCGCCGGCAACAGCCGCGAAGACGGGGAAGGCAGAGATCTCCGGCATCGTGCTGGACAGCCTGAACGGGAGATTCCTGGCCGGAGCGGACATCATCATCCAGGGCGCGAAGACTACGGCAGTCACCGACTCTCTCGGAAAATTCAAAGTCGGCAATCTCGAGCCCGGAACGTATCAGGTCGGCGTTTTCCATCCGCTGCTCGATACACTCGGCATCGCGCTGGCGACAAGGCCCTTTTACCTCGGTGCCGACAGTGCCAGCTTCGTGGTGCTGGCCGTCCCGTCCGCGACGTCGATCATTCGTACCGCCTGTCCCGTGCGTGGTTTTCGCCCGCAAGGCACATCAGCCGTGATCGGACACGTGCTCGATCCTGAAACGCTGCTGCCCGTGGCGGGCGCGGAGGCATCGATCGCCTGGGTTCAGCTGGAAGTGTCGAAGGAGTTTGGCGTCCGGCGCACGCCACGCGTGATTCGCGACAGCACCGATTCCATGGGCGCATTCAAGATTTGCGGATTGCCGAACTCGATGAAAGCGACGCTCCAGGCGCGAAAGGCGAACGCCGTTACCGCTGAAATCCCCATCTCAGTCGGAGATGAAGAGTCCGCGCTTTTTGCGCGAACGATGCTTCTTTCACGAGCCGACTCCGGAGCCAAGACCGGAACCGCGACGGTCTCGGGCCGCGTCGTGCTCGAAGGCGCTCCGTCGAACGCAGGTAGCAGAGTCGAAGTCGTCGGCACCGATGTTGTCGCCATGACGAACGAAAACGGAGAGTTCTTCATGCGGAACCTTCCGTCGGGCAGTCACGTTCTGCTGGCACGCCACCTGGGTTTCGGCGCTGAGACTATTCCCGTCGATCTGTCGTCGCGGGAGCCAAAGAAGGTGACGATGAAGCTGCCGAAGTTCGTCGCCGTCATGGAGTCGGTGCTCGTAACCGCGCGTCGCGCCGCAGGCCTCGACAAGTTTGGATTCAACAAGAGGAAGCAGTCAGGGCAGGGATTCTATCTCGGGCCTGAGCAGATCCAGAAGATGCACCCGAACTACCTCACCGACATTCTGAGAACAGTGCCAGGACTTAAGGTCAGTTACGGTCCCCAGGGCGAGGAAGTATCGAGCTCACGTGGACCTACCAGCCTTAGCGGCGGGGGATGCGTGCAGTACTACGTGGACGACATGCCGTGGCAGTCGATGACGCCGGGAGATGTCAACCAGTTCGTGAACGGCAACGAAGTCGTGGGCGTCGAAGTGTATAACGGACCCGGCACGCCGCCGCAGTACTCCCGAGGTAACTGCGTGACGATAGTGATCTGGACAAAGACCAAAATTCGCGATTAAACCCGCGGGACGGCGCGGCTGTTGCGACTCGCGGGTCACCCACCCTCACCGGAGTCCAAGATGAAGCTGCCGAGCAGGTCCCTGCTGTTCACCGCCGCCGTGATAGCGCTCTTCGGCGCGTGTTCTTCGGCCCAACGGATGAAGAACGCGGTTTCACGCGCGTCGGCTGTCATCACCGATACAAATGGCCTTCCCATTGGGACCGCCGAGATCTGGCAGGACCCAAATGGACTCGTGAACGTGGAGATCACCAGCATCGCGCTGCCGGCCGGAACGCACGGGATTCATTTTCACGGGGTTGGGAAATGCGAAGGTGGTTCGCCTGCGTTTGCTACGGCGGGAGCCCACTACAATCCAATGGGCAAGGAGCACGGGCTCCAGAATCCGAAGGGCCCGCACGCCGGTGACAATCAGAACATCGTCGTTCCCTCGAGCGTGGCTGGAAGGGTCGCCTTTAGCAGCGATCGCGTCACCCTCACGCCAGGCACAACGACACTGTTCGATGCCGACGGGAGCTCGATCGTCATTCACGCGAGCGCCGACGACCAGGTCACCAATCCGTCGGGCAATAGCGGCGGACGCATCGCCTGCGGCGTGGTGCGAGCGCTGCCCTGATAGCTTTTCTCTTGACACGCCTGGCGGCCGGGGGCACGTTCCAATCATGACGGGTCGCCCAGGCAGGAAGAAGGGAAACGGGTCGAAGCTCAGTGACGAAAGAGCGGCGCGCAACGCGATTAGCACGGCTTCTATAAACCTTGCGACGGCCCTCGCCTCCGTCTTTTCCGCGGGTGTCTACACGAAGGAAGAGTTACAGGCCGCTGTGTGCACGTTCGTCAGCGAGATGAAGGGCGGCGGAGAGACGGGCGAAGGAGTGGTGAGGGCGGCGCAGGGGCTCGTCAGGGAAGTAGGCACGCGCTTCCCGTCTTCCGAGCGAACGCAGCTCGTGCTCGCCGACATGGTGACATGGTGTCTGGCTGAGTACTACCGCGAAATCGCGTAGGGTCGGCCGCGACCCCTTTTCTGCTCGTAAAGCGCCGTGTCTGCCTGAGCCAGCAGATCTGCCAGCATCGTACCCTCAGCCTTTGACAGCTTAGCGCCCACGCTCAGCGACAGCTCGTAATCGCGTTCGTTCTCGCGGTTGTGCGTCTCCACGCGCGCTCTGATACGCTCGCAAACAATCTCCGCCGACTGATCGGAATCCACCGTCATCAGCGCTACGAACTCGTCGCCGCCGAGGCGCGCGATGATGTCGGCTTCGCGGCAGCTCTCGCGGAGCACGCGCGCCGTGTCGATGAGCGCGCGATCGCCGGCGAGATGGCCGTGCGTGTCGTTGATTCGCTTGAGGTGATCGACATCGATGAAGATCATCAGGACGTCGCGCTCCAGCCGCCTCGCGAGCTTGAGAGCCTGCTCCGAGAGCGTTATAAATGCGCGCCGGTTGGGCAGATCCGTTAGCTCGTCCTTCATGACGAGCGTCTTGAGCTCATCCTCCGCAGCTTTCCGCGCGGAAATATCGTGGTACATGGCGTAGACGCGTCCCGGCTGGTCGGCAACTCCGAACGGTGTCGCCGAGATTGCGACCCAGAGCGTGCTGCCATTCTTGTGACGCCGCAACGCTTCCGTGCTCAGCTTCTCCCCTGAAGTCACACGCGCGGTGAGGTGTTCGGCGTCCTGCACCATGTCGTTTGGCACGATCAGATCGTTGATGTTCTGGCCCACCGCTTCGTCTTCGGGGTAGCCGAACATCGTTGTGAACTGGCCGTTGATCCGGATGATGTGATCGTGCTCGTCGAGGATAGCGATCGCCTCGGGCGCGTTCTCGAAGAGCGCGCCGAAGTACACGTTCTGCGTCTGTAGCGCGCGGTAGAGTCCCTTGCGATCGGTTATATCCATCGCGACTCCCACGGTTCCCGATATTCGTCCATCGGCGTCGCGCAGCGGCTCGACTCGTGTCTCGAAGGAGCGTCCGCGCCAATCGGTCTCGTAGCGCACGAGCTCGCCCTGCAGCGCGCGCAGATGCGCAGCGAGCGGCGTTACGCTGGGGTCGCGCGTCTTCAGAACTTCGTACAGCGTCATTCCGACCTGCTCACTGGCGGTCGTGCCAATGAGATGAAGTCCGGCGCCCTGCGAAAATGTGATGTTGAGCTGCGCGTCAGTCGACCACAGGTTGACGGGCACCGACTCGAGCATGAAGCTGAGGCGCCGCTCCGTATCGAGGCCGCTCTGAGGGCCAGACGCCGCCTGCTCTGGCGGACGCGTTCTGAACCTCCCGAGCAATCGCCTCAGGAGTTCGCCGAGTGGCTGTAGCGGCCGGATCACTGCGGAAGGAGAGGGCAACTTGTCACTCATTCTCTCACCATTCTCACCTGGACGCAATGATTTCAATGTTCAGCGGTGCTTCTGACCTCGAAGCTGGCCTCAACGAGCGATGCCGCGATACGTAATCCTCCAGATCGTCCCACCCGTATCGTCGGTCACGAAGAGAGAGCCATCTGGCGCCTGTGCCAAGCCGACCGGCCTGCGCGCGGCGGGCTGCGCCCTCGCCGTCATCGGAGCCGCGTTGAATCCGTCGGCAAACGTCGTGTACGATCCGTTCGGCCTGTTGAACCGGAATGGCGCGAACACGACGCGGAAGCCGTCCTGTGGAAGCGGTGCGCGGTTCCATGATCCGTGAAAGGCGACGAAAGCTCCCCCGTGATACTGGGTTGGGAACTGCGTGCCGATATAGAACAGCATCCCGTCGGGAGCCCAGTGACCGGGGAACGCCATGAGTGCCTGCGTCTTGCGCGCGCACTGACCGGTTTTCTGCCCGTCGCCCCCGTACTCGGGCGCAAGCATTAGCGTGCGACGATCGGCGTCGTAGTAGCAGTATGGCCAGCCGTAGTCCGCGCCCCTATCCACACGCACCAGCATTTCACCGGGATTCTGAGCGTTTTTTTCAACGGTGAACAGATTCGGCCAGTTGTCGTGGAGCTGGTCGCGGCCGTGAACGGTGGCGTAAAGGAATCCATCGAACGGATTGCGCGCGAGCGCAACGGAATTGCGCAGGCCTGTCGCGAACCTGCGCCCATCGCTCGGCCTCTGACGCAGACGGCCGGTATCGAATTCCCAGATGCCGGCCCGTGTATCGAGCTCTCTGCACGGATCAGCGCCCGGCGACTCGGCCTGCCGGTCGCGGCGCTGGCACGAATTCGTCGCCGAGCCGATGTTGACGTAGAGCGTCCGGCCCTGGAGCACGAAGTTGTGAGAATGGTGTGAGCCGGTCATTGGAAGTCCGGTGATGATCGTGTCGGGCTTTCCCAATGGAGTGAGCGAGCCGGACGCGAGGCGATATCGAACGATCGAGTTTCCAGCAGTGGCGTAGAGCAGATTTCCATCGAGCGCGATCCCGGTTCCACCGCCTGCTCCAAATCGCTGCTGTTGGTCCGCCTTGCCGTCGTGGTTTATGTCGCGAAGCGCCAGAATTCCGCCGGTGTTGCCGTTTACGCCGCCTGCCGCCGGGCGTCTGCCGCCCGCCTGGGTGTTGACGAACACATCGCCGTTGGGCGCAACGACGATGTGGCGCGCGCCTCCCGCTCCCTGGGCGAAGAGAGTCGCGCAGAAACCCTCAGGCAGCTGAAGTCCCGACGTGCATCCGGGAGGACGCATCCCCGGCGGCAGACGGTTTTGGGCGTGGATAGAGGGAACAGTGAGGACGGATAAAGCGAGAACGCAAACGAACAACGGTGTCTGCTTCATGGAGGTCACCGGTGGCGGAAAGATGTTTTGTCTCGGCAAATCTCGCACCCGAAAAAAAACGGGTTGGTGACGAATCACCAACCCGCTTTCCCTTCAGAGGATTGTATCAGTTGCTGGCTGATTCAACCGCAAGCGGTTCTGACACGAGCCGCATCGCGGGGCATGTAGATCGCGAGCGCACTGGCCTTCTGCGTCGCGGAGCTGGTGCCGATTGCTTCGCCAAGGATTTTGACGGTGCTCTTCGACTGCGTCACCGGATTGATGATGACGGCATTGGAGCCGACTTTCGCCGCGCCATTGCGGATCTGCGTCTGGAGCTGGTTGTCGGTTGTCCAGACGGAGTTGCCTTCCGCCTCGATCCACGCGAGCTCGTAGTAGTCATACGGTACGTCGGCGCGGCTGTTGTACACCGCGATTGCGGCGGCGCAGGTGGGCGCGCGATTGACCGATGGATTCACGTCGGTCGTGGTTTTTCTGACGCCGGCGCATGCTGAGCCAACTGCGAGCGCGACGGCCAGAGTTAACCCTTTGATGGTATTCGTTCCGATCATGTTTTTTACTCCGTGCGAGTGCCTAGTTGGGTACCGCTCGTCATCGAGCGGGTTAGTACCACGCCTACGTGCAAGGCAGGGGCCGTGGAGCATCACAAAGCCGGGCTCATCAGTGAACCAGGCCAGTCGGCCGGTGCGGGACTGCAGGCTGCTATTGGTTTACGCCGCTCGCGAGGAAGCCACCGTCGACCGCGAGGAGATGTCCGGTGACGAAGCTTGCCGATCCGGACGCGAGAAAAACCGCGGCGCCCGCGACCTCCTCGGGTTGACCGAAGCGTTTCATCGGCGTGCGGATCAACAGCTCACGGCCGCGCTCGGTTCCGTCCAGCAGTCCTTCGTTGAGCGCAGTGCGGAAAACGCCCGGCAGGATCGCGTTGACGCACACTCCGTGTGGCGCCCATTCCACCGCGAGCGATTTGGTGAGCGCCGCGACGCCGGCCTTGCTCGCGCCGTAGGCCGCGACTTCGTACAGGGCGACGACAGACGTAAGCGATCCGATGTTGATGATTCGCCCGTAGCGGCGCTCGATCATGTGGCGGCCGAATACTCGGCAGGCGCGCAGCATACCGGTGAGGTTCGTATCGAGTATCTCGTTCCATTCGGCGTCGGAGACCTCGAGAGTCGGACGCCGCGTGGTGCGGCCCGCCGCGTTCACCAGAATGTCGACTTTACCGAACTTCTCGATTGCGGCATCGGCGACGGCCTGGATGGATTTCTCGTCCGAGACGTCCACTGTCATCGCAAGCGAACGCCGCCCGCGTGCCTCGACCTCTTCGGCGGCCTCTTTGGCGAGCGTTGCCCTGCGACCTGTGGGCACGACGTCCGCGCCAGCGTCCGCCAACCCCAGGGCGATCGCTTTGCCGATGCCTGATGTCGCGCCTATGACGACGGCGGTTCGGTTCGTCAGCTCGAGACCGGAGAATGCCATGATTGGGGTAATGTTATCGCCTGGCTGCAAACACACCAGCGGCTCGGTATTGGCGCGAAACTGGTGAGCGGGTACGTGCGAGCGTAAAATTGCGCAATGGATCTGGTCACGTTCGGCGAAGCGATGGTGCGCCTCACGCCGCCCGATTTTCGGCGGCTGGAGCAGGCGCACAGCTTTGACGCCTATGTCGGCGGCGGCGAGCTGAACGTCGCGGTTGCGGCCGCCCGACTCGGTGTCTCCTCGCGCTGGGTGTCGCGTCTCCCCGAAAATGCGCTCGGCCGCATGATCGCCAATCGCGCCCGCGAGCAAGGTGTGGATCTGCACATCGATTGGACCGCCGACGACCGCGCCGGCCTGTACTTCGCCGAGCTAGGCGCCGCGCCTCGCGCGAGCAGTGTGCTGTACGATCGCGCGGCGTCGGCCATCGCCAGAGTCACGCCTGGCAGTATCGATTGGGCCTCAGTGTTCAGCGGCGCTCGCTGGTTTCACGTCAGTGGTATCACACCCGCGCTCAGCGAATCAGCCGCCAAGGTCACAGCGGAATCACTAATCGCGGCTAAGAAGGCCGGACTAACGGTCAGCTACGATCTGAACTATCGCGGCAAGCTGTGGAGCGCCGAGAAAGCGCGCGCGGTGCAGGAGCCCCTTATGGAACACGTGGACGTTCTGATTACCACGGAAGAGGACACGCGCGTAGTCTTCGGAATCGGCGAAGCGAGAAACAGTTACGAGCATCTGGAGGCGGAGCCTTACGACGAAGTCGCGCGCGCGCTCGAAAAGCGATTCAGTTTTCGAGCGGTCGCCGTCACGCTGCGCGAGAATCCACTGGTGCAGCTCAACAGCTGGAGCGCGATCGTCGCTGCGGAGGGGAAGGTCCATCGTGCGCCGCGCTACGACGTCGAGGTCGTGGACCGGATCGGAGCCGGGGATGCGTTCAGCGCCGGTATGATCGTCAGCCGCCTCGAGAACCATGGGTGGGACGAGGCAGTGCGCTTTGCGACCGCGGCATCGGCGCTAAAGCACAGCATCCCGGGGGATTTCTGCCTGGTGACGCGCGGCGAGGTGAACCAGCTCCTGCGCGGGGCGAGTCTTCGAGTGTCGCGGTGACGACTGGAGGACGCTCGCTACCGTCGGTGTTGTCCACGGTTCGCGAGGTTGGAATCATCCCTGTAATCCGCGCCGAGAGCGCTGATGTCGCACTGGCTGTCGTCGACGCACTGGTGGAAGCGGGGCTCACCATCGTCGAAATCACCATGACTGTTCCTGGCGCGATCGAAGCGATCGCGTCCGTCAAAAAGCGGCTCGGCGACAAGGTGCTGGTGGGTGCGGGGACGGTAACGGATGCCGACACTACGAGGCAGGCGATCGACGCGGGGGCGGAGTTCATCGTCTCGCCGTGCCTCGTGCCCGAGGTGATCGACACGGCGTGGCGAGCGGAAACCGCTGTATTTCCGGGGGCGCTCACGCCGACGGAAGTGTTTCAGGCATTCAAGCTGGGCGGCGAGATGGTAAAGGTGTTTCCCGCGCAAAATGTCGGTGGCGCGGCGTATCTCCGCGCGCTCCGCGGCCCGTTTCCAGATATTCCACTCGTTCCAACCGGCGGCGTGACGCTCGACAACATACGGGAGATGTTCGACGCCGGCGCGGCCGCGGTGGGCGTGGGCAGCGAGATGATCTCAAAAGACGCACTCGCGCGCCGCGACTACGCCATGATCGGCGCGCTTGCCGCAAAATTCCTCGCTGCCGCGAAAAAGGCGCGCGGGCGGTGATCACGTTCCGATGGTTCGGCCCGCGAGACCCGATTCCGCTGGCGTACATCCGGCAGATCCCCGCCGTCCGCGGGATAGTCGGCGCGCTCTTCGATATTCCCGTTGGCGAGCCGTGGCCGCTGGACCGTTTTGTGGCGTTGCGCGAGGAAGTCGAGAGACATGGGATGTCTCTCGCGGTGATCGAGAGCATTCCCATCCACGAGGACATCAAGCTCGGCCTGTCCACGCGCGAGCGGCTCGTCGACAACTATTGCGAGAGCATCCGCAACATGGGGCGTGCGGGTGTCGGCGTGCTCTGCTACAACTTCATGCCGGTCTTCGATTGGATGCGCACCGACCTCGCGCGAGGACTGGAAGACGGCTCAAACGCGCTCGCCTACGACGACGCCGCCATCGCGAAGATCGATCTATCCCGTGGCACTGCCGATTTGCCGGGTTGGGCGACGGCATATACGGCCGAGCAATTGAAACGACTCCTCGACGCGTACCGATCGGTGAACGAAGAGAGGCTCTGGGAAAACCTGGCGTATTTTCTGGAGCGGGTTGTTCCGGTCGCATCGGAGTTGGGCGTGCGAATGGCGCTGCATCCGGATGATCCGCCCTGGTCGATCTTCGGGTTGCCGCGCATCATCACGAATGGAGCGGCGCTCGAGCGCGTGACCAGAATCGTCGACGATCCCGCGAACGGCATCACGTTCTGCGCCGGATCTCTTGCGGCGGACCCAGCGAACGATCTTCCCGCCATGATCCGCAGCCTCGGCAAAAAAAGGCGCATCCACTTCGCGCATTGCCGGAACATCAAAGTCACCGGGAAGCGATCGTTCCAGGAGACTGCCCATCCGTCGGAATTCGGCGATGTCGACATGCGCGCAGTTCTCGGTGGGCTCCACGAAACCGGTTTCTCCGGGCCGATACGCTCGGATCACGGACGCATGATCTGGGACGAGAAGCGGCAACCCGGATACGGGCTGCACGATCGCGCGCTCGGCGCGATGTACCTGCATGGTCTGTGGGAGGGCATCGCCGGGAGTCCGGAGAAGCAATGACCAGCGCTGCTGTCACCGCGGCTTCCTCGCCCGATGGCGAGCGTCCCTCGT
>JBBQAV010000048.1:0-18070 GCA_038316775.1 Gemmatimonadales bacterium
GGACGCGAGTTGTAGTTGGAGGACATGACGAAGCCGTAGGCACCGGTGGATTGAACCGCAAGAAGGTCTCCCGGCTGCGCGTCGTCTACCTGCCGGTCGAGCGCGAGAAAGTCCCCGCTCTCGCAAATCGGACCGACTACATCCGCCACCGTCGTGCGTCCGCTCGGCTTGACAGCCTCGATCCGGTGAAACGCGTTGTAGTGCGAAGGCCGGAGAAGATCGGTCATCCCCGCGTCGGCGATGATGAACTCCTTGCCGCCGCTGCGCTTTCGAAAAAGCACGCGAGTCAACAGCACTCCGGCGTTGCCTACCAGAAATCTGCCCGGCTCGAGTATGATCTTTAGCCCCGATCCGCCGACCAGTGCAGTGATCGCCTCGCCGAAAGCAGTCACATCGACAGGGCGCTCGGCGTCGTATGTCACCGCGAGTCCGCCACCGATGTCGAGATACTTCAGCTTGATTCTGGTTGCGCGCTCGATTTCGCCGCGGAGATGCAGCAGTCGTTGGAGTCCCACCTCGTACGGAGCGAACTGCGAGATCTGCGACCCGACGTGCATGTCCAGTCCGAGAAGCCGAATGTTCGGGAGAGTGGCCGCGACCTTGGCTACCGCGAGCGCTTCGTCGAACGGGATTCCAAACTTCATTCCTTTCTCGCCGGTCCGGGTGTACGGGTGCGGCGTGTCGACCAGCACTTCCGGATTGACGCGCAGAGCGACGGGCGCCGTCACTCCGAATCGCTTTGCAACGGCATCCAGCGCGTGGAGCTCCTGCTCGGATTCCACGTTCACGAGCAGTACTTCCGCGCGAAGGGCTTCCTCCATCTCGCGCGTGGTCTTGCCGACGCCGCTGAAGACGATGTCCTTACCGGAATAGCCGGCCTTGAGCGCGCGGAAGAGCTCGCCGCCGGAAACGATGTCGAGGCCTGCGCCCAGCTCACGAAGAAGGGAAAGAATGGCGATGCTCGAATTCGCCTTCACGCTATAGTAAAGGCGCGCATCGAGCTTGCCCATCGCTTCGCTGAGCTGCTGGTATTGCTCGCGGATGGCGGCCGAGCTGTAGACGTAGCACGGAGTCCCTACATCGCGGGCGATCACGTCGAGTGGAACTCCTTCGCAGCGAAGCTCGGTTAGTACGCCTTCGCCCACAACGCCTCGGCGGTCGATGGTCGGTCACACTTGAGGCAGGTCTTCGGCGGCTCGGCCGATCTGAATTCCTCGTCGGGCAGAACTCGAATGGTGGCTTTTGTTTCTTCCTTGATTGAAGCCTCACACTTGGGGTCACCGCACCATCCGGCATAGACGAACGCACCATCTCCTTCCATCACTTCCCGGAACCGGTCGTAGGTAATTCCGCCACGGATGCTGTTATGCTCCCGGCGCTCCCGCGCGTCGATCAGCATGCTCTCCTGGATCTGGTGAAGCAGATCCGCCGCATCTTCGCCAACGGAGCCGAGCGAGACTGCTTTCTTTTCGCCGGTATCGCGCCTGACCATGATTGCCTGATTGTTATCGAGGTCCCGCGGTCCGAGCTCGAGACGCACCGGAATGCCTCGCAGCTCCCACTCGTAGTACTTGGCGCCGGGCTTGATTCCTTCGCGGTCGTCAACGTGCACGCGCAGACGCCCAGGCACCCGACGCTCCCATGCGAGCAGGCTTTCCTTGACGAGGTGCGCCGCGGCTTTGACGCGGCCCTTGTCTTCATCTGATTTCCAGATCGGCACGATGACGATCTCGATCGGAGCGAGGAGTGGTGGCGTGCGCAGCCCCTTGTCGTCTCCGTGCGTCATCACGAGTCCGCCGATCAGGCGTGTCGAAACACCCCAACTCGTGTTCCATGCAAAGTCGATCCCGCCTGCTTCCGTCTGGAACTTGAGGTCAAACGCCTTTGCGAAGTTTTGCCCCAGGTCATGCGAGGTGCCTGCCTGAAGCGCCTTGTTGTCCTGCATCATTCCTTCACAGGAGTACGTCCGAACGGCTCCGGCGAACTTCTCGCCTTCAGTCTTTACCCCGGTGACGACCGGCATCGCCATGTAGCCTTCCATGAAATCGCGATAAACGCCGAGCATTCTGCGGGCCTCTTCTTCGGCCTCTTCGTGAGTGGCGTGGGCGGTGTGGCCCTCCTGCCAGAGAAACTCGAGCGTGCGCAGGAACAGTCGCGTGCGCATCTCCCACCGGACGACGTTCGCCCACTGGTTGATGAGGATCGGAAGATCGCGGTAGCTCTGCACCCACTTCGCGTACATGGCGTAGATGATCGTCTCGGACGTCGGACGGACGATGAGCGGCTCTTCCAGCTTCTTTCCGCCGCCGTGCGTCACGACCGCAGTCTCGGGCGCGAAGCCTTCGACGTGCTCCTTCTCCTTGTTCATGAAGCTCTCGGGAATGAACAGGGGGAAGTACGCGTTCTCGTGGCCGGTGTCCTTGAACATTTTGTCGAGCTGCTGCTGCATGCGCTCCCAGATTCCGTAGCCGCGCGGCCTGATCACCATGCACCCGCGCACCGGCGAGTAGTCGGCGAGCTCGGCGCGCAGCACCAGCTCGTTGTACCAGGCGCTGAAATCCTCGGAGCGTGTAGTCAGTTTCTTGTCGTCAGCCATTGTCGTTCTACAGTGAGTTCAGGAATGCATCGAGCGCGACGCTGCGCTCGGAGCCGTCGGCGAGCGTCTTCACGGTAACTTTTCCATTTGCATAATCCTCGCGGCGAAGGAGCACTACGTTCCGTACTCCGGCGCCCGACGCAGTCTTGAGCTGCCGCGCGAGCGTCTGCGATTTGAGCGCGTATTCGACGCTGTGCGACTTCGCCCGCAGGCGGCCTGCAACGGTCATCACATCCGGCAACATCGAGTCATCGTCCGCCGCTACCCAGTACTCCGTCGCGAGCTGCGGTTCTGGCAAGAGATTTCTGGAACGAAGGAGCTCGGTCAGAACCACATCTCCCATTCCGAATCCGAGCGCGGGAAGATCGACCTCCCCGATTGTTGCGAGCAGATCGTCGTATCTGCCGCCACCGCAGATGGCGCGGAGCTCGCCTTTCGCATCGAAGAGCTCGAACACCTTCCCTGTATAGTAAGCGAGCCCGCGCACTATCGAGAGGTCAAAGTCCACCCAATCGCCGACGCCGAGCGCGTCCAGAAAGTTCATATACTCGCGCAGGTGCGTCACCGATTCCATGACGCTCCGCGAGTTGCGAAACTCGGCCGCGAGGGCGTTGAGATCCGTTGCCCGCTCGAGCACCCTGGCGACGCCCTTTCGTGCGTCCGCGCTCGACACAACCTTCTCGACTTTGCCGAGCGTGACATCGCGTGCCTCGCGTCCAGCCTTGTCGATCGCTGCGAACACCGCAGGCATCTCCGCTTTCTTCACGCCGACTTCGGTCAGGACGGCGGTGAGGAGTTGTCTGTCGGAGACTCTTGCCCGGACATCGGCCGAAGTGAGGCCCACTGCGCGCATCACATCGATCGCGACTGCGAGGAGCTCCGCATCCGCGGCTACCGAGGCTTCTCCGATAATGTCGACGTTGAGCTGGAAGTGCTCGCGCAGCCGTCCCTTCTGCTGGCGCTCGTAACGGAACAGCTGAGGGACCGAGAACCAGCGAATAGGCTTCCGCATCGCGTTCGCTTTCGCCGCGACCATACGCGCCAGGGTCGGCGTCATCTCTGGACGGAGTGCGACTTCGCGGCCGCCTTTGTCGGTGAAGTTGTAGAGCTGGCCGACGATCTCCTCGCCGCTCTTTTTCGTGTAGAGATCCAGGGGCTCCAGGGGCGGACCGTCGTATTCGACGAACCCGTATTTCCGCGCGACATCACGCCAGACCGACATGAGATAATTGCGGGTGGCGAGCTGCTCGGGGTAAAAGTCGCGAAATCCTGGTAAAGCTCCCTGTGACATAGAGGAAAGCTACGCGGCGAATGGAGACACCTGCAAGCGTGACATCGCGTCGCCCACAGTGTGAAACGAGCCCGTGACCAGCAGCGTCGCGGACTCTTTCTCGCCGAGCGCGAGCGCGGCGTCGAGGTCCGGCTCGACATCGGCGGTGAAGCCCTGCTCCCTGGCAAAATCACGCGCAACCGCTGGATCCCATCTTCGATCCGCTGGAGCGGAGGGCGCGTTCGTGAAAATGAAGCGGTCAATCACGGGCGAGAGCTCGCCGATGATCCCACGCCAGTCTTTGTCGGACAGGACGGCAACCAGCGCGGTGCGCGGTTGGGGTGGCTTCAGCGCGCGGATTGTCTCCGCGACCGTGCGAGCGCCGGCCGGATTGTGCGCGACGTCGAAGATGACTTTTCCGCTGCGCTGAAACCGTCCGGGGAGAAATACGCTGGAGAGTGCCTTGGATATCTCGTTCGCGGGCGGCAAATACTCCGTGCCCATCGCCGCGAGAGTTGCGATCGCAGTCACTGTATTGCGCGCCTGATACTGGCCGATCAGCGGCGTTGTGACGGTTTGACGCTTCCCGTGGTTCTCCACGATGAAGGACGTTCCCTTCTCGGTGAGCTCGACGTCGCTGATCCCGTAATCTCGATCGAGCACCACGATCGGACTTGATTTGGCATCCTTGGCGCAAGCCTCGAGTAAGTCGCGGATCTCGGGCGCGGGCTCGCCAACTACCGCCGGAATTCCTGCCTTGAAGATGCCGGCTTTTTCTCTCGCGATCGCTTCCAGTGTGTCGCCTAGCAAATCAGTGTGGTCGAGGCCGATCGAAGTCACGGTCGCCACTCGCGGGGTGAGCACGTTGGTCGAGTCGAGGCGTCCGCCGAGTCCCGTTTCGATGACGGCGATGTCGACCTCCTGCTTAGCGAGCCAGTCGAACGCGAGAGCCGTCGTCACCTCGAAAAAGGTCGCTCCCATTTCCTCTGCTGTCGGAATCCAGCGTTTCAGAAATTCCAGGACCTCTGTCTCGAAGATCGGCTGGCCGTTGACGGTGATGCGCTCACGGAAATCAATCAGATGCGGTGACGTATACCGTCCGACCTTGAGACCGCGCGCACGCAGAAGCGCTTCGCAGCTCGCGACTACGCTTCCCTTCCCATTGGTTCCGGCGACGTGGACAGCGGAGAGCTTGCGATGCGGCGAGTCGAGCTTGGCCAGAAGGGCTTCAGTGCGCTCGAGACCTGGTTTGATGCCGCCGGTGGTACGGGCGAAGAGGGATTGGATCGCCTCGCCGTAGGACGTCAGGAGGTCGTCCACCCTGCCGACGCCGGCTTGCCACTCATGTGACGGAGGAGCTGTCCCACCGTTCTCTTAAGGTCACTGCGTGGAACGACTGAATCGACAATGCCGTGCTCGAGGAGAAATTCCGCCGTCTGGAATCCTTCCGGGAGCTCCTGTCCGATCGTCTGTTTGATCACGCGCGGGCCGGCGAATCCGATCACGGCCCCGGGCTCCGCGAGAATCGCGTCGCCAAGCATCGAGAAGCTCGCACTGACGCCACCGGTGGTGGGGTTGGTGAGAATCGAGACGTAAGGCACCCTCCGCTCGGAGAGCTGCGAGAGAATCGCGGCGGCCTTTGCCATCTGCATGAGGGAGAGCACGCCTTCCTGCATGCGCGCACCGCCGGACGCGGAGATGATGATGAGCGGATACTTCCGCTCGATCGCCAACTGTCCGAGCCGCGCGATCTTTTCGCCAACCACGGAGCCCATCGAGCCGCCCATGAACGCGAAGTCCATGATCGCGAGGCACACCGGCATTCCGCCGAGCTGGCCTGTGAAGGTGAGAATCGCGTCGCCCTCGCCCGCGGCGGCCGTGGCTTTCTTGAGTCGGGCTGGGTAGTCCGGGAATCCAAGGGGGTCGGTCGATCGGATGTCGATCTCCGTCTCTTCAGCAGTCCCCTCGTCGAGCAGGATCGCGGCGTATTCGCTGGCGCGAATGCGGCGGTGAAAGCCGCAATTCGGGCAGACGTTGAGATTGCGCACGAACTTCTCGCGGAGGTCGGTGTGGCCGCATCGGTCACACTTCTCCCAGGCGTTCGGCGGTATCTCGTGTTTTTCGTGCCGCGGCAGGCGGAGCTTCTTTTCTTTTCTAAACCATGCCATACGCGGAATTTACGCCCTAGCGGCTGAGTTTGCAGCCGTCCGCCTTGCTTTCGCTCCTGCTGCCGCCGTGCGATTGGGCAAGTGTCTCATTTCACCGCCGCTGCCTGCGTGGCGCGGTTCGGAGATCTTCGCCGGTCAGTCGGGCGAGGGGTCCTCTTCGACGCTACGCTCGCTGCGGTGCCCGCAAGCGGGCGCCCCAAGCCCTAACTACGCTCCCTCGCGCTCACTTTACAAGCGCCTGCGAGGACCCCTCACCCTCCTTAACCAAGAGATCTCGGCCCGCGCGGTGCGCGGCACCGCGATAAAGGCCACGCGGGTCTTGCCCCGACGCGCGGCAGCGCGCCGAGCGAAGCTCGGCATCCCCGCGCAAAGTCGCCGCGCGTCCGTTGCGCGCACGGGCCAACGACATCGGGGGTTCGCCCGCGTCAAATCGTCGACCAGTCGCTAGACCGTTAGGCGACTGCAGCAGTGTGCGCGCTTTTTGTGGATCTCAGCCCCAGGGAGGCGTGGGGTGTCCCCGGAGCCGCTTGCAAAGCGAGCGACCAGAGGAGACCCGCGACCGAGCGGAGCGAGGGAGCGTAGTTAGGGGCTCCGCGGGAGCAAGCGTAGCGGCGAAGGGGATACCACGCGCCGACTCCGCGCGACAGACTCAGAAGAAAGTGCGCACCAAGGAGCTAGAGGAGAACGGGCTAGCGGTACGTCGACAGAGCGCTGCCGCGGCCCTCGCCTGAGATGCGCATGAGAATGCCCACGGCCAGCCAACTCGCCAACATGAACGAACCACCGTACGAGAAAAACGGAAGTGGAATACCTGTGATGGGCATGAGGTTGAGGGTCATGCCGACGTTCACGAGTACGTGGACGAACCAGCTGGACATCAGACCGAACGCGACAAGACTGCTGAAAGAGTCGTTCGCCCGCTCCGCGATGTGCGTCAGGCGGAGGAACAGGTAGAGAAAGAGCGCAAGCGCGATAGTAACACCGATGAATCCGAGCTCCTCACCCACCACCGAGAAGATGAAGTCGGTGTGTTGCTCGGGGAGAAACGCGAGTCGCTTCTGAGTTCCCTCAGTGAATCCCTTGCCGAAAAATCCGCCTGATCCGATCGCCACCTTCGACTGAATGACGTGGTAACCGGATGCGCGCGGGTCCGCCGAAGGGTCGATGAACACCTTCAACCGATTCTGCTGATAGGGCGCGAGCTTCTCCCACATCATAGGCGCGATGACGCCGGTCGCGACGTTGAGCACCATCAGCACGATTCCTTCGATCAGGTACGGGCGGTACCAGAGCACCAGTGCCAGCAGAATGAAAAACCACGCGCCCCACAACCCGACGCTGAACGACAGAATGAGACTGATCGCCGGACTCGCGATCAGGATCAGGAGCGGCCACGCTACACCGGCCCAGTACAGCATCGCGAAAAAGATTCCGATGAATACGATACCGGTGCCGAGATCCGGCTGCAGCATGATTATCAGCCACGGGATGCCGACGACGAGCGCGGGCTTCCAAAGATCGAGCAACGACTTCGCCGTCTCTCGCTGATTCGATAAAACCTTCGCCAGCATGAGGACCACCGTGACCTTGGCGATCTCCGACGGCTGGCCAATGCGATGGCTTCCGATCGCGAGCCAGCTCTTGGTGCTGGCCGCAGTGCCCGCGCCCTTTCCGATGATGAGCGTCAGGCCGAGGAGAATGATCGATAACAGATACAGCGGCGTCGTCACCCATTCGATGAACCGAACTGATGAGCGTCCGACGGCGTAGGCGAAGCCGAGGCCGATGAGCAGCCAGAGGATCTGCGACTTGTAAAGGGTGGCGACAGCAGTCGGCGTATCGGTCTGTCCAGCCGAATACACCATCGCTACGCCGAACACTGACAGCGCCCCCGCGGCCGCGAGAAGGCGGTAGTCGGAGACGATCGGACGACTCATCAGCCTTCGTCCATCGTGGCCTTGATCGGCCCGACCTTGAGATAGTGTCCGATGATGGCAGACGCAATGTGCGCTGCGCGTGATCCGTGAAGACCGAATTCCAGCAACACCGCGACGACGATTTTCGGACGATCGGCCGGAGCAAATCCGACGAACCAACCGTGGTCCTCGCCGCCGGTATTTTGCGCGGTGCCTGTCTTGCCGGCGAGCGTCAGACCCTGGATCGCGGATGCGCCCGCGGTGCCGCCTGCCTCGAGCACGGCTTTGAGACCTTCCAGTACAACCGAGTCCTGTGCCTTGGTGAGGCTAAATATCTGATTCCGCTGTGGCACCAGATGAGCGATCTCGGGCCTCGGCGACTGTCCCTTGGCGGCGAATGCGCTGTACAGCTTCGCCATGTTGACGACCGTCTGCGAATTCGAACCCTGCCCGATCGCGAGGTTCAGCGTCTCGGCATTGCTCCATCCGCGCGGGCCGTACTTCTTGTTGTAATAATCGATCGCGTACGGCCAGCGGGCCTGGGTTTCTTCAGGCAAATCGATGCCCGATTTGTCCCGCATCGTGAGTTTTATCCCACCCGCGATGAAGTTCCTCAGTCCAATCTTCAGGCCGAGCTGATAGAAGTAGACGTCGCACGAGTGCTTGATCGCGCCTTCGAGATCGAGCGAGCCGTGGCCCTTCTTCTCCCAGCAGCGGAAGTAGCGGTTGCCAAACTGGTAACCACCCGTGCACGGCACCGGCATGTGCTCTTTCAGGCCGATGACGCCGTTCTGGAGCGCGATCACTGCAGTAGCGAGCTTCCAGGTAGAGCCGGGAGGGTACGTTCCCTGTATCGCCTTGTTGACGAGCGGCCGGCGTTTGTCTTCGAGGAGCTGCTTGTAGTACTCGACCGGAATACCGCCGGTAAATTTGTTCGGGTCCCAGCTCGGGGCGCTGTAAAGCGCGAGGACTTCGCCCGTACTGGGATCGATCGCGATCGCCCCGCCCTGCAACGAATCAGCGAAGATGCCGACCGTGAATTTCTGGAGATCGAGATCGATGTTGGTGTATAGCGGTGGCGCGCCCTCCGGGTTCAGATCAGGCCTCGGCCCCTCACCCCGGACCGGACGTCCGCGCGCATCAACCTCGTCGAAGCGGACGCCTTCCTTGCCGTGGAGTATCGACTCGTACTGCTTCTCGAGACCGGCTTTGCCGATCTGCTGCCCGGGCTTGTAGTTCGCGTACTTCGGATCGTTGAGATCCGATTCGGTGATTTCGCCTGTGTAGCCGACGAACGACGCCACCATCGGCCCGTCGGGATAGTAGCGTTTCGGAACCGACATGATGATGAGCCGCGGAAAATCGAGGCGGTGCTCTTCAAGAACTGAGACGATGTCGATCGAGGCATCAGGCAGGATGACGGTTGGCCTCGTGGGAGCTCGCCGGTACCGGCGTACCGCCTGATTGATGTCATTCTGGGTCAGCTGTAGCGTCGGAGCCAGCTGCGCAAGCGCGTTGCGCAGACTGTCGACGTTCGGCGCGGTGATCGACACCGAGTACGCAGGAAGATTTTCCGCGATGACCTCACCGTGCCGATCGTAGATGATTCCCCGAGGTGCCGGCAGCGGTATCGGGCGCAGCCGGTTCTCTTCCGACTGCATCACGTACTGCTTGTTCTGAATGACCTGCGTCTTCAAGAACGCGCCTACGAGCAGCACGAATCCGATCCCGAGCGCCAGCGAGCTCATTCTCGCTCTGCGGGCGACGTCGTTCGGATGAAAGCTCATGCGGGAGTAGGCTCCAATAGGGGACGCATTATGAACAGTAACAGGACGCCCACGGCTGCGGTGACTGCCGCGGAGAGAGGCGACCAGAGGAGAAGCTGCTGTAGCAGCTCAACTCCGTGCACTCTCTGCTCGCCGACGAAATAAAGAATATCGAACACCCACTTCCCCAGGAAAAAGAAGAAGGCGTTGAGCACCAGATTGTCGGCGAAGAAAACGGCTTTGAGGTACGAAGCGCCGAAACCAACGATCGTCATCGCGAGCGCGCCCGCTCCGAGCGCATCGGGCGCCAGGGAGTCAGAGATGAGTCCAAGCGCGAACCCGATCAGCGCCGCGGTCGCCGGACGCACGCGCACCGATGCGAGCAGAAGCGCGAGAATCAGGAAGTCCATCGGCGCACGCCACCCGAGCAGAGGGCGCAGCGTGTAGTGGAGGACGACGAAGATGAGGAAGCTGATTATCGCGCGAATCGCTCCGCCCATATTCATCGTGTTGCTCCCGGCATGTTGGGAATCGTGTCGGTTCTGACTGGCGCGGGCCTGATTGTATCGGCCCGCGTGGTGTCCTGCCTGACCCTACCGGCCGTGTCCACCGGTGGCGGCCGTCGTATTGGAACGGGTCTGGGAGCGACGGCACCCGCTGCGTTCGCACTGTCCGTCGGCGTTCCGTTCGCCCGCGCCATGCTGTCGACGACAGCCCGTCGAGCGGCTGCCTCGGCGAGCGCAGCCGACTTGGCCGCTGAATCACCCGAGACTACGATCCGCTGCGCCGCCTGCTCCGCCTGAGCTACGCTCTGCCACACTCCGTCGAATCCCTTTGCGAGCCGGTCGCGTCGCAGAATCAGCACTGAATAGACATCAGAGGGATTCACCGCTGGACGCAGGAGGTATGTCCGCGCCCAGCCTTCTGCTGTCTTGATTTCCTGAAGTACGGTTCCGATCGGAATGCCCTGAGGCCAGACTCCGCCCCAACCCGAGCTCACGATTAGCGCGCCTGGCTTGAGAGTCGCTCTGAAGGGCACGCCGCGCAGCTCGATCAGATAGCCACCGGTCGCCCCGGTGAGGTGCGCCTGAGCGATTCCGAACGCCGTTCCGTCCGGTGACATCCCGCTGACGCGGAAATCCGGATGCGTCCAGAGCATGGCGTGGCTCATCGTGGGATCGACCTGATCCACTACGCCTACCAATCCTTCCGGTGCGATCACAGGACTAAGCCTGCTTATTCCGGCGCGGGAACCCGCGCTCAGAATCACGGTTGTCTCATCTCTCACACCGCGGCCGTGGAGCGCCTCGGCAGGAACGAAGCCCCAACGAATGCGGGACCCAAGACCGATCGTCTTTCTGAGCCTGTCGTTCTCGTTCTCCAACTGCGCAGCCTTCATCGAGCCCATCGCGAGGCTGTCGATGTGGGACTGCCTGGCATCCGCTAGAAGGAGGGACTGACGCCCTCGCTCCGCGTTTTCCTGCAGCATTACGAGGGGGGCCAGAAACGAGCGACGCATTGTCGTCGCTACCGGGTCCCGCATGGTGTTTGGCAGAGCGCGCGCCGCGAGCGCGAGAACTACGCAAGATGTCAGAACGATCAGATCGGTCCGGGTGTTGCTGCGGATCGGGCGAGCCACGGGTTACCTCAAGTCGCTAGTACAGACCAGTATTTCGCCTCATCGTCAAGAATGCGGCCACAACCGCGCACCACGCAGGTCAGAGGATCTTCGTCGACGTGAATCGGAAGACCGGTCTCCTGCGAGAGAAGAACGTCGAGGCCGCGAATGAGAGCGCCTCCCCCGGTCATTACGATCCCGCGGTCGACGATGTCGGCAGCGAGCTCGGGCGGCGTGATCTCCAGCGCGCGGCGCACCGCGTCGACGATTTGCTGAATCGGCTCCTGCACCGCGTCGCGGATCTCCGACGAATGCACGCGCACCGTCTTGGGGATTCCTGATACAAGATCCCTGCCTTTGACGTCCATTTCCCTCTCGTCTCCGACCGGCGCCGCGGATCCGATCTGAATCTTCACCTGCTCGGCCGTCGATTCACCGACGAGCAGATTGTAGTTCTTCCTCATGAACTGAACGATCGCCATGTCGAGCTCGTCGCCGCCCGTCCGGATCGACGTGTCGCTGACGATACCTGACAGGGCGATGACAGCGATCTCGGTCGTTCCGCCGCCGATGTCGATCACCATGTTGCCTGTCGGCGTCTCGACCGGCAGACCGACGCCGATTGCCGCCGCCATTGGCTCAGCGACCATGAAGACTTCCTTCGCCCCGGCACCCAGCGCCGAATCGCGCACCGCGCGCTTCTCGACCTCGGTGATGCCCGACGGAACGCAGACGATCACGCGCGGCTTCACCTTGAAGACGTGGTTCTCGATGATGAGCGCGAGGAAATAGCGAAGCATCTTCTCGGTCACGTCGAAGTCGGCGATGACGCCGTCCTTCATCGGTCTCACCGCAATGACGCCCTCGGGGGTGCGGCCAAGCATCCGCTTCGCCTCGAGTCCGACGCCCTTGATCTTTCTCGTTTCGCGATCGAGCGCAACGACGGAAGGCTCGTTCAGCACGATTCCTTCGCCCTTCACGTATATCAATGTATTTGCGGTGCCGAGGTCTACGGCAATCGCGTTCGCCGGGAAAAGAGTACCCGGCTTAAAGAATGGCCAGCGCATTAGTTCAAATATGAATCGGGTGGAGTATACGGCAAGGCAAAGGCCTCGGCGACAGCGGGATATGTCACTTTTCCGTCTACGATGTTGAGTCCCTTTCTCAGTGCGACGTTATCCTTGAGAGCCTGTTTCCATCCCTTCTTCGCGAGCTCTTTCGCGTAAGGGAAGGTCGCGTTGGTGAGCGCGAGCGTTGACGTGCGTGGTACTCCCCCTGGCATGTTTGCGACGCCGTAGTGAATGATTCCATCCACAACGTAGGTTGGGTTCTCGTGCGTTGTAGCCTTGATCGTCTCGACACAGCCGCCCTGATCGATGGCGACATCCACGATGACCGCACCAGGCTGCATTGTCTTCAGATCCTCACGGCGAATCAGTTTCGGCGCAATTGCTCCATGGACCAGAACCGCTCCGACGACCAGATCCGCGGTGGAGATCTGCTCCAGGATGTTATGACGATTGGAGTAGATGAGTGTGACGTTGGCGGGCATCACGTCCGAGAGGTAGCGCAAACGCTCCAAGCTCAGGTCAAGTACGGTGACTTTCGCACCCAACCCAGCAGCCATCTTCGCGGCATTGATGCCGACGATGCCACCGCCAAGGATCACGACCTTGCCCGGGGCCACTCCAGGAACGCCGCCAAGAAGGACGCCTCGGCCACCGTAGAGCTTCTCGAGGTACTTGGCACCTTCCTGCACCGCCATCCGGCCAGCGACCTCCGACATGGGAGTAAGCAGGGGCAGCTCCCCTGAAGGAAGCTCGACAGTCTCGTAGGCGATGCAAGTCGCGCCACTCTTGGTGTGAGCCAGGGTGAGATCCTTATCGGCGGCGAAGTGAAAATAGGTGAAGATGACCTGCCCCTTCTTCATGCGTGGCCATTCGACTTTGATCGGCTCCTTGACCTTCATGATCATGTCGGCTTCGCGCCAGACCGTGTCCGCGTCGGGGCCGATCCTGGCTCCCACCGCCGTATAGGACGAATCGGGGAAGCCGCTTCCTTCTCCGGCTCCTTTCTCGATCATGACGCTGTGTCCGGCCGCCACCAACGCCTCGGCGCCAGCAGGCACCAAAGCGATGCGGTTCTCGTTGGTCTTAATTTCTTTGGGGACGCCGATCTTCATGGAATTTTCAGAAAGCTCTACTTGAAGGTGAATTGCCTGCCCGATCGGTCGTTGTCATGCTCACGCCGCGGCCTTGGGTCCGAGGCTCAAGAGCGTTTGCCGCGCGGGTGCATAGTACGTTTTGCAGATCGCTGAGACCGTCTCCGCATCGATCGCGTCGACCAGCGCCAGCACTTCGTCGAGAGTTCTGTACGGCTCTCCGTACAGCTCGACTCCTGCCGCCCGGTACATCCTCGATGACGGGCTTTCCAGAGACAGTGTAATCTGCCCTTTCAGCTGCCGTTTTCCAGCGGTCAGGTCTTCTTCGTTGAAGCCGTGCGCGGTCAACTTTTCCAGCTCTTCGTTGATTGCATCGACGGCAGCCCGGGCAGTTTCGGGAGTCGTCCCGACGTAAACACCGTGCATTCCGGCGTCTTCGTGGAACGACTGAAACGAGTAAACGGAATAGGCGAGGCCGAGCTCTTCGCGAACGCGCTGGAAGAGGCGCGAGCTCATCCCACCGCCGAGGAGAGTGCCGATCATGCTCATCGCGTAGCGGCGCGGGTCGCTGTGCGCGAGCGCGGGACTGCCGATCACGATGTGGGTCTGGGCCGTCTCTCGCTCGATGTGCACGGCGGTAGGAGCTTGCACGATTGGAGCCGGAGATTTGAGAGCGGGAAGCCCGCCGCGCGGGATGTCGGCCCAGCCGGATGATTCGAGAGTGTCGAGGAGCGCATCGTGCTCGACGTTCCCCGCCGCGGCAACGACGATCTGCTCGGGATGGTACGCGCGCGAGTGAAGCGTGCGAAGGTCGCTTTGATCGAGCGCGCTAACTGTTTCCCGGGTGCCGAGAATCGAGAAACCGTATGGATGCGTTCCCCAGAGCTGAGCATTGTGGAGCTCGAAGACGAGATCGTCCGGAGTGTCGTCCACCGTGTTGATCTCTTCGAGCACGACTTTCCGCTCGAGCGCGAGATCGGGCGCCCGCAACACCGGACGGAAGATCAGGTCGGCGAGAACGTCAGCCGCTTGCGGCAGGTGCTCGTCGAGAACTCTTGCCTGATAGGCGGTGTGCTCGCGGGCGGTATACGCGTCGAGCGAGCCACCCAGCGTCTCCAGGGCCAGCGCCAGCTCCTTTGCGCTGCGCGTCGGCGTGCCCTTGAACACCATGTGCTCGAGCATGTGCGAGATGCCCATCTTGTCGGGGCTCTCGTGGAGCGACGCCGCGCGTATCCACGCCCCCAATGCGACCGACCGTACTCCCGGCATGTGTTCCGAGAGTACGGTCAGCCCGTTTGCCAGAACGGTACGGCGCAGTTCAGGTTCGGCGCACTGCGCGGCGAGGGTCACTCGCGCGAACGGCCTCCGCCTTCTTTGCGGCCACGCGAGTTGCCGCGCGGGCGACGTGGTCTGTCGCCGCGGTCAGAGCCACGATCGGACTCCTCTGTGCTGCCGCCGCTTCCACCCTCGGTCGACGCGCCGACGCCGGCGAGCGCGCCTTCACCGGAGGATGCTTCTCCCTCGGTCTTCGGCACGAGCGCCTTCATCGAGAGACGCAGGCGTCCGCGCTCATCGCGCTCGAGAAGCTTGACCTTGACCCGGTCTCCCTTCTTCACGACGTCCTCGGTCTTCTCGGTCCGGCCGTGCTTCAGCTCGGAGATGTGCACCAGTCCTTCCGTACCCGGCATGATCTCGACGAATGCGCCGAACGCCGTGGTGCTCTTCACCGTTCCTTCGTAGGTGTCGCCGATTATCGGCTCCGCGGTGAGCGCCTGAATCATCTGACGCGCTCTCTCCATCGCTTCGCCACCAACGGCGGCGATAGTGACGAGGCCGGTGTCGTCCACCGTGATCTCGGCGCCAGTCTCTTCCTGGATTCCGCGGATCGTCTTGCCCTTCGGACCGATCAAGTCGCCGATCTTCTCGGGGCTGATGTTCATGGTCACGATGCGCGGAGCGTAGGCCGAGAGATCAGCCCTTGGCTCTGGCAGTGCCTTCGCCATCTCGCCCAGGATGTGAAGTCTTCCCTCGCGCGCCTGCGCCAAAGCTTCCTTCACGATCTGGAGGTCGAGTCCTTCGACCTTGATGTCCATCTGGATCGAGGTGATTCCGTGCTCGGTTCCCGCGACCTTGAAGTCCATGTCGCCCAAGTGATCCTCGGTGCCAAGGATATCAGTGAGAATCGCGTACTTGCTGCCTTCCTTGATGAGACCCATCGCCACTCCGGCGACAGCGGACCGAAGCGGAACGCCGGCGTCAAAGAGCGCGAGCGATCCACCGCAAACCGAGGCCATCGACGACGAGCCATTCGACTCGAGGATGTCGGACACGATGCGAATCGTGTACGGGAATTCCTCGAACGCCGGCAGCACACCCTGAAGCGCGCGCTCGGCGAGATTGCCGTGGCCGATCTCGCGACGGCTGGTGCCGCGCATAGGCCGGACTTCGCCCGTCGAGAACGGCGGAAAATTGTAATGGAGCATGAACGACTTGGTCGTCTCGCCTGCATCGTCGATGCTGTCGAGGCGCTGCACGTCGTTCGCAGTGCCGAGCGTGACAGCGACGAGTGCCTGCGTCTGTCCGCGAGTGAAGAGTGCCGAACCATGCGCACGCGGCAGCACCGGCGCGTCGATGGTGATAGGCCGGACTTCCTTCGTTCCGCGTCCGTCCACGCGCTTACCGCTATCGAGCACCTGCGAGCGGAGCGCGTTGTACTCGACATCTCCCACGAGGTTGGCGATGTCCTTCGAGTTGTCGGGGAATTCGGCGATCAGCAACGCGATCGCCTCCTTCTTCACCAGCTCGACTGCCTCGATGCGGGTGTGCTTCTCCTTCTGGTTGATCGCTTCCACGATCCTTCCCTTCGTCAGCTCGTCGGCACGGGCCTTGAGCTGCGGAACAATCTCGGCCTTTTTCCAGGCCATCTTCGGAGCGCGGCCCTGAGCGAGCAGCTCTTCCTGGATTCCGATGAGCTCCTGCACTCCGCGCTGACCAACTGTCAGAGCCTCGAGCACATCTGCTTCTGCTACTTCGAGGGAGCCGCCTTCGACCATCATGATCGAGTCTTTCGACGCGGCGAGGACGATGTCCATGTCGCTGTACGGGAGCTGCTGGAAGGTCGGGTTGAGAATCCACTTCTCCTGAACCCGGCCGACGCGTACTCCGGCGATCGGTCCCATGAACGGGATTTTGGAGGAGTTGATCGCGTAGCTCGCCGCGACGAGCGCCATGACATCGGCGTCGTTTTCCTGGTCGGCGGAGACTACGTAGATGAAGACCTGGACTTCATTCTTGAAGCCTTCCGGAAAGAGGGGACGAATCGATCTGTCGATGATTCGCGCCTTGAGGATTTCCGGATCGGAAGGGCGCCCTTCTCTCTTGATGAAGCCGCCCGGGATCTTGCCCGCGGCGTAGGCTTTGTCTTTGTACTCGACGAGGAGGGGGAAAAACGGGAGGGGGCTTTCGGTGTCACTGACCGTTACTGCCGCGAGAACCATCGTCTCGCCGAACTGTACGACTGCGGACCCGGCCGCCTGTTTCGCCATGCGGCCTGTCTCGATGACGAGGCGCCTGCCGGCGAAAGTTCTTTCGATGCGTTGCATATGTTGTTTGGTTGTTTCTTTGTAGCACAAACCGCGCGGACGCCATTGTGCGCCGCGCGGTCAGATCTAGGGAGCCAGCTTAATAACGGAGTCCAAGGTCCGAGATGATCTTGCGGTAACCTTCGAGATCCGTCCGCCTCAGGTAGTCGAGGAGCCGGCGCCTTTTTCCGACCATCTTGAGCAGCCCGCGACGGCTGTGGTGATCCTTCGCGTGGGTGCGGAAGTGGCCGGTCAGATAGTTGATTCTTTCGGTGAGAAGGGCGACCTGAACTACGGTCGAGCCGCTATCTGTTGCGTGGGTGCGGTACTTCTCTACGGTGGGTGTTTTCTCGAATGCCATTTGGATTGGTCACGCGCCGGCCCATTTGCCTGCGCCCGTCACTGGTTCATAAATCGCTGTAGCCTTGGAACTTAGCGCAGCCTTGGCCTCGTGTAAAGGCGTCGGGCTTACTGAACTGCGCGGCTCTGAACTACGAATTGAACCGACTGATCTGAAACAGAACAAGTGGTGAGCCGATAGCAAGAAGCCTGATAGCCGATAGCCGCACTACTCGGGACGTCACTATTGGGGGGCAGGACACGAACACCAATGCCTTTGCCATCACGCCACCGAGGGACGTCCCGACGTTTTAAGGCTAATGGCTAACCAGCCTCAAGCTGTCGGCTCAACACTTGTTCAGTTGCAGTTCTATATGCCGCCAGTTCCGAATACGCCTCCCGAGCGTCTTTATGAGACGACCACTTACCCGGAGATAGGATGTTCTTGCGAGGCGCAGCTCTGCTCGGCCTGTTGGCCATTTCCCTGCCAGTTCCAGAAAAAACGCTGCTCGACGGCAGTGCCCAGCCTTGCGCGGATGTAAAGGAGACGACGTCCGGCGTGCCCGGTGTCCACGTCTATGCGTTCAATGCGAAAAAGATTCCGGCGATCCGCAAGTCGCTTTACGTGCTGGATACCCTCGAGTGGGAAGCGGGA
>JBBQAV010000049.1:0-17939 GCA_038316775.1 Gemmatimonadales bacterium
TCTCGAGACGCATGATCTGTCCAGTGCGCGAGTTCGTGACCTCCGAATAGCCGCGCTTCCGCCATGTTAGAACATCTTCCGGCGACCAGCGCGCCGGGTACGAGATCGCGGCCCACGTGACCAGCGAGCTTACCATGGATCCTTCTGCCGCGGTGAACAGAATCGCCGTTCCTCCGCCGCGCGAATGGCCGAACAGTCCGTACTTGCCGTTGATCCACTTCTTCCTGCGCGCGTAATCCTCAACCAGTTCCAGGTCTTCGAGATCTTTCGAGAAAGTGTTGCCGGCGAATGCTCCTTCCTGCGTGAACGATTCGCGATCCGGTCCGATTCCGCTTCCCGATGTGTCGAACGTGATCGCCGTCAATCCATCCTGCGCCAGCGACCGCGCCAGATACGGAAAGAACGCCCAGCGCGCGAATCCCTTGAAGCCGTGAGTGATGACGACCGTTCCGACGGGCGATTCTGCCGGATACAAATCGCCCCTGATTGTCAGTCCATCCTTGCCCGGGATGTCGAACGGCTCGGCCTTTATCGCGCTCGCGTTCATCCTTCCACGTCGCCGTTGATGTCCGCCCAGCCCTGAAATCCGCGCGCCATGGATGACACATTCTCATAGCCCATCTGCTTCATCGTGAGCGCGGCGAGGGCCGATCGATTTCCCCGCGCGCAGTAGATGACGACGTTCTGCTTGCGGTCGATGATCCCTTCGACTTTCGTCTCGAGATTGCCGCGCGGCAGATGCGTCGCCTGCGGCAAGTGCCCGAGATTCCACTCATTGGGCTCTCTGACATCGAGGTATATCACGTTCTCTTTACGCGCCTGCATGCCGCGCACCTGCTCCGGCGTCACCTCTTCTATCTGCTGCTTTGCTTCGTCGATCAGGTCCTGCCCGGTCTTGTGAGCCATCGTGTTGTTTCAGGATGAATAGGATGTGACGGTCAGTGTGCGTGCCTTCGTGTCGAGCTCCGCCATTGCGCCGAGGGGGATGGTCCACTGCTCGCTGATGTGTCCGACCGGAACCCCGGCAAGGCATGGAACACCAAGCTCGAGCGCGATCTCGCCGAGCACTTCGTCGAACAGCCGCGCACGACCGCTGTCGTCCTCGGCGCATTTGACGCACTGGCCGAAGACGATCGCCTTGCAGCCGCTGAGCGTGCCAGAGAGAAGGAGCTGCTGCAGCATTCTGTCGATGCGATACACGGGCTCGTTTATATCCTCGAGGATCAGAATTCCATCCGTCAGGTCCGCCGCGAATGGAGTGCCGCAGAGCGACGCGAGCACGGCGAGATTCCCGCCCAAGAGAATCCCTTCCGCTCTGCCTGGGTTGATCTCGCGCGCACTGGGGGCGGTTCCGCAGGAATCCGCCCGATCAATGACCGCACGCTCCAGCGAATCGCGCGAGAAATCGGTGAGCGGCTCTCGCGCGGTTGGTCCATGATAGGTGATGAGTCCGCACTTTCGCTGCACCGCCGCGTGTAGAGCGGTGATGTCGGAGTAGCCGATGATGGCTTTTGGCGAGCGCGACAGCGCATCGTAGTCGATGCCCGGAAGGATGCGGATCATTCCGTATCCGCCGCGCAAACACCATAGCGCATCGATCTTCGGATCTCTCAACGCGCTGTTGATGTCATTCAGTCTGTCGCGGTCGTGTCCGGCGAGATATCCGGTGCGATGCGTCGCATGTAGAGCTGTGACGGGCTCCCATCCGAGTGCGCGAACGTTGTCCTGCGCGCGCGGAAGCTCGTCCGGTTTCTGCAACGGACCAGCTGGCGCGACGAGCGCGATGCGCGCGCCGGGCGCGAGCGGTTTCACGTTCCGAAAATGTTTTGTGGACACGAATTGTTAATTGTGGCGCGAATTACGCAGTGAGTTTACCGAATTGCATGTTTCTAATATGGCACATGCATTGCTTTTGTCGCTGCTGTAACACACAACTCTGGAGGGTAGCCGAATGGCTGGGACGGAAGAACGGAACTTTGGTGCGAAGGGTGGCGGTGGTGGTCCCGGCGGTGGAGGTGGTGGAGGAAAACCTGGCGGTGGCGGTGGCGGTCAGGGTGGTGGTAAACCCGGCGGTGGCGGTGGTGATCAGGGTGGTGGTAAACCCGGCGGTGGCGGTGGTGGTCAGGGTGGCGGTGGACAGGGCGGTGGCGGTGGAGGCGGACGCCCACCGGGTGGTGGTGGTGGCGGACAAGGTGGTGGTGGTGGTGGAAAACCTGGCGGCGGTGGTGGCGGTCAGGGCGGTGGTGGACAAGATGGCGGAGGAGGCGGTCGCCCGCCGGGTGGTGGTGGCGGCGGTGGACAGGGCGGCGGCGGACAAGGTGGCGGTGGTGGTGGAAAGCCCGGTGGCGGCGGTGGCCAGGGTGGGGGCGGCGGTGGTGGTCGTCCTCCTGGAGGTGGCGGGGGAGGCGGGAAGAGTTAACTCTTTCCGTTCCGGCGGGGCGCCGCGGATCCCGCGGCGCCCCGCTTTTTTTGCGCTCATCAATTAGTAAGGTTCTTCTCGCACGTATGACTCTCAATTGATGCGGCCGCTCGTCGCGTTCCTCTGGTCACTGCCGTGGATAATTCCGCCACTGATCACTTACTTCCGGTTGCGCCACTCGCGCTCGCTGGACGACGAGAGCGACATCCCCCTCCCGAATCCTCCGCTGGTTTCGGTAATCGTTCCCGCGCGCAACGAAGCACACAACATCGCGCGCTGCGTGTCGTCGATTCTCAGGGCGACACATCCGAATCTCGAGCTCATCGTCGTCGACGATAACTCCACCGATGGGACAGCACAGATTGCGCTGCAGGCGGCCGCGGGTGATCCACGTGTTCGCATCGTGACGACCGAGCCGCTGCCGGAAGGCTGGTTCGGCAAGCAATGGGCGTGCGCGACGGGTGCCAAGGTCGCAAGCGGAAGCATCCTTCAGTTCACGGATGCGGATACCGTGCATGGCAAGGATCTCGTGACGCGCTCGCTCCACGCGATGCGGAAAACCAGAGCGCAGCTGTTCACCATCGCCGGCCATCAGGAGCTCGGCGGTTTCTGGGAGCGCGTGATTCAGCCACAGGTATTTACGATCCTCGCGATGCGGTACGGCGGCACGGAGTCGGTGACGCAGGCGACGAGCGTGGCCAACAAAATCGCCAACGGCCAATGTATCTTCGTCACGCACGACAGCTACACCTCGATCGGCGGACACGCGAGCGTTCGCACGTCGGTCGCCGAGGACCTGATGCTGGCGCAGAAATTCTTTGCCGCGCGCAAGAGAGTGGTGGTGATGATGGGCGTCGATCAGCTCTCGACAAGAATGTATGGATCGCTCCCCGAGATCATCCGCGGCTGGAGAAAGAATGTTTTCGCAGGCGGACTGGATTCCGTTCCGTTCGGGAAAGTTGGGAGGACGTTCTTTCCTCTAGCCCTGTTGCTGCCGCCATTGCTGGAGCTGCTGCCGCCATTGGCGCTGCTGATGGCGGCGTTGGGTGCCCCGACCAGCGGTACCCTGTTGTTGTGGGCAGTGTTCTCCTCCGCGGCGACCCTCGTGTGGTGGATCGTCGTCTACACCACCGTCCGCGAGAATCCATTGTACGCACTCGCCTATCCGCTCGGCGCACTGGTGCTGCTCTACATCTTCCTTACGGCCGTGATTCGCGGGCGGCGCGTAAGCTGGAAAGGGCGGACCTACATTGCGCGCTAACGCCTGGAACTCGCGGAGCCGTCGCACCGTAAGGCTTGGAATCCCCAACCAATCTCATGGGAACGCCAAATGGATTCAGCCGGTGACCTCGGGATAATCATCGCGCTCGTAGGGGTCCTCTCGGGCGTTGGCATTCTCGCCGGCGCCTTTGCGGGCGCCTACTTCTACGGAAAGAGCAAAGCGCAGAAAGATTCGCTGAGTGCGGGCAGAGACCCGGAGCTCCTCGCGCGAGTAGCCCGCGTCGAGCAGATCGTCGAAGCGACCGCGTTCGAGATCGAGCGAATCAGCGAAGGCCAGCGCTTTACGACCAGGCTATTATCCGAAAAAAAAGTAGTAGAGACGCAATAGCGCGGCGATTCGCATTATCTAGCCACCAAACGATGTAAAAACAGCACGCTCCCGCGGCTACGCTCGATGCGTGCAGACTCTCGAGCGTGCCAGCGATTGCATCCAGAGTGCGCGCTCGCTGGACGGAGCGGCCGCGATCCTTCACGAGCTCGGGTTCACCGACGCCGCCCTTCCACTCGACCAACTTGCGCTGAACTCGATGGGCCTTCCCGCGGTGATCCGCGCGGCTCGCATCGCGCAGGGCGTTGGTTGTCTTCGTGGCCTCGCGATCGAGCTGGACGACGCGTCAGACCTTCGCACGACGCTCACCTCGGTCGCAAGAGCGCTTTCAGCCATTCCGCAGTTTCTCTGGATCGTTTGCGGAGTTCGACCTGCCGCGTGCGAAATTGCGATCGTCTGCTGGTCTTCGACGCCATCGCGAACGCGAATGGTCTCGCTCATCTGCGATTCGACCCGGATCTACGAGAGCGACGCCGAGACTCTCTGCGCACTATCTGCCGCTTCCGGCGACTCTGATCTCCTGACGCACTCCCGCTGGCTGGATGTGCTGGGACGGGAGGCAATCACAGGAAGATTTTTTCGCACCCTCAAAGCGGTCGTCTCTGATCTTGGCGAATCGCTGAATGGCCGGATCGCCAATGAGGAACGGAGCGAGCTTGCGCTTCTCTACATCTCACGGCTGATCTTTCTTTCCTTCCTCGAGACCAAGGGCTGGCTCAACGGCGATTTCGGATTTCTGAGCAATGGCTTCTCGCGCTGCGTCTCCGAAGGGGGCCGCTATCAGAAGAAAGTGCTGGAGCCCCTGTTTTTCGGAACCCTCAATACCGCCGTTCGCGCTCGCGCTGCGCGGGCGAGAGCTTTCGGGAGAATACCATTTCTCAATGGCGGACTCTTCTCACGATCCCATTTGGAGAAACGGCGCCGCGCCAGTGCGTTCACCGATGAGGCATTTGGCCACGCGTACGGCTCACTCCTCTCACGCTATCGCTTCAGCGGACGCGAAGATTCGGCGGACTGGTCGGACGCAGCGATAGACCCCGAGATCCTTGGAAAGGCGTTCGAGGCGCTCATGGCGGCGCCGGACCGAAAGACGAGCGGCGCGTACTACACACCGCAGAATCTCGTCGAGAATCTGGCGGGTCATGCCCTCAGGTCGGCGCTCGGTGATGCCCAAGCCTCGACCGACAAGCTCCACCTGTTGACGGTTCTCGATCCCGCGTGTGGATCAGGCGCGTTCCTCGTGCACATGCTCGAGCGCATCGCAGCGCTCCGGCTAGAACACGGAGAATCCGGTTCCATCGCCGACGTACGGCGCCGCGTGTTGATGACTTCGATCTTCGGGGTGGACCTCAATCCGATGGCCGTCTGGCTCTCTGAGCTGCGGCTGTGGCTGTCGATCGTTGTCGAGAGCGATGAGGCGGACCCTATGCGAATCGTCCCGCTGCCGAATCTCGATCGCCACATCCGAGTTGGTGACTCCTTGGCCGGCGGAGATTTCGATGACCGTAACGCCGTGGTCAGCAGCAGGAAAGTCGTAAGCCTCAGGAATCGCTACATGAGAGCGGTGGGACCGAGGAAGCGCACGCTCGCGCGCACGCTCGACGGGCTCGAGCGCTCGGCGGCAATTGATGCGCTCATTCGCTCCTGCACGCGATTGCGAGACGACCGCAAGGAGATCCTGATTGCGTCGCGAGCAAAGGACCTGTTTGGTGAGCGTCACAGCCCGGGCGCAGATATGCGAACGCGTCTCGCCGCGATCCGATCTCAGCTCAGAGAGTCGGCGAGCCGGGTCAAAGCGTTGCGGGCAGGCGCCGGTCTTCCCTTCTCCTTCGCCGCGCACTTTTCGGACGCCGCCGCAACAGGCGGGTTCGATGTCGTGATCGGCAATCCTCCCTGGGTGAGAGTGCATCACATCGCCGAGGCTTCACGCGAGCGGCTCAAGCGTGACTTCGCCGTATATCGAAACGCAGCCTGGGAAAGCGGCGCCAGATTGGCGGGCGCAGGTCGGGGGTTCGGCGCGCAGATCGACCTGGCGGCTTTATTCGTCGAGCGCTCGCACAATCTCCTGCGTCAGGGCGGAACGATGGCCCTCCTCCTCCCGAGCAAATTGTGGAGATCGCTCGCAGGTGGCGGCGTGCGGCACCTGCTCGTCGATCGCGCAGATGTCGCGCTGGTCGAGGATCTGACCGAATCGCGCTCCCAATTCGATGCAGCCGTATATCCATCGCTTCTGATTGCTCGCCGCCGCTTCGAGCGTTCAGAAGCAGCTCGCACACCGATAGCTGTGACTGTTCATCGAGCACATGGCGCGTTGCGCTGGAGCTGTTCGCGTGACCTGTTATCCGTTGACGACACTACCGGCAGTCCATGGGTTCTGATTCCGTCTGCCGCGCGCAAAGCTTTCGACCGAATCGCGCGGTCCGGCATACCGCTATCGCGAAGCGTGTTTGGCCGCCCCCTTCTGGGAGTCAAGACCGGCTGCAACAGCGCCTACATCGTTCATGTCGAATCGGTGGACGGAGATGTCGCGCGCATCTCTGCCGGGGATAGAACGGCTGTGATCGAGCGGGAAATGCTGCGCCCCGTCATTCGCGGCGAGACGCTCCGGAAGTGGTCGCTGACGAATCGCCGCGGATATCTGATCTGGCCACAGTGCGACGACCGGCCCAGGCGCGAGCTTCCCCCGCTGGCGCGGCAGTGGCTGCTCCCCTTCCGAGATACGTTGAGCAAGCGAACCGATCTGCACGGACGACTCCCCTGGTGGTCGGTGTTTCGCACCGAGAGCGCGAACCACGATCGCCCGCGAGTCATCTGGGCGGACTTCGGATTGACGCCTAGCGCAATCGTGGTCGATGCCGGCGAGCCGTTCGTCGCTCTCAATAGCTGCTACGTCGTGAGCTGTCCCACGGCCGTCGATGCTTACGCTCTGGCATCGCTACTCAATGGCCCGCTGGCCGCCGCGTGGCTCAACGTGATCGCCGAGCCCGCCCGTGGCGGCTACCGAAGATACCTCGGATGGACAACGTCTTTGCTGCCGATTCCCTCCGACTGGAACCGCGCTCGCGATCTGCTGGCTCCGCTCGGCGAGCGAGCGACACAGGGAGAAATCCCGACGGATGAAGCGCTGCTCACCGCGGCCTTGAATGCGTATCGCCTGGAGGACAGCGACGTGCAACCCCTGCTCGCCTGGGGACTCGGCTGCGACTAGAGTCCGCTTCCGCCGTTCGATCGCGAATCGCCCAGCTGATTCTTGGCGAGTCATCGTCGCACACGATACTCGGATCCGTCGCCCTTCAGCCGCACCAGCTGTCAGCTGTCGCGAGGTTGCTGGCCGCAGTCGACGAGTTCAACGGCGCGCTGCTCTGTGACGACGTCGGTATGGGCAAGACTTACGTGGCGTTGGCGGTCGCGCGGAAGTTCAATCGCTGCCTGGTCGTCACGCCAGCCGCGCTCGAGTCAATGTGGCGCGCGGCGCTCGCGACAACAGCATCCGTCGCGGACATCGTCACGTTTGAGACGCTAAGCCGGGTCGACCTGAATCAATTCCGGCGGCGTCCCACTACTGCGACTCCGCTGCCCTACGATCTGGTCATCGTTGACGAAGCCCACCACGCGAGAAATCCTGCGACGAACAGGTACTTCGCACTCTCTTCGCTCGCACGCGGGGCTGGCGTTCTGCTCCTGAGTGCGACTCCGATTCACAACCGACGCGCGGATCTGGTGGCGCTTCTATCCTTGTTTCTCGGATCGCGGGCGCGCACCATGACGGCGGGTGAGCTCGCACTGTGCGTGGTGCGACGCGGGCACAGACAGCTCGAAGGATCGCTTCGTATCCCAGTGGTCGCGCCGGTCAGGTACCACGAGCTGCCGGGTGAGCCGAGGGTGGTCGAAGCCCTGATGAATCTTCCTCCGCCACTACCGGCGAGAGATGGTGGACTTGCACGCGTTCTGATCGGCAGAGGTCTCGTGCATCAATGGGCGTCGAGCGAAGCCGCGCTGCATGAAGCGGTCAAGCGGCGCGTTGCGCGCGCGACTGCGTTGAGCGCATCGCTGGAGGCCGGCACGTACCCAACAGCGCGAGAGCTGGAAACGTGGATCTACGGTGACGGTTCGCTTCAGCTCGGTTTTCCGGAGCTGCTCGCAGCGCCTGTCGTCGGGCACAAAGCGCTACTCGATGCCGTCCGAGCGCATCTGAATGCGTTGGTTGAATTTCGCGCTCGATACTCAGCCCAGTCTTCCCTGGACGTGAGCCGTTCGAATGTCGTCGCGAGTGTCAGGAGTTCACATCCCGCCGCCAAGATCGTCGCCTTTGCTCAGTACTCGGAAACAGTGTCGATGCTATTTCGCCGGCTTGCTCCGTCCGGGCGAGTCGCGATGCTTACTTCTCACGGCGCGAGGGTAGCCGGCGGCGCGCTCACACGCCGCGAAGCGATCGCACGCTTCGCCCCATTGGCGAGTCACGCCACGCAGCCCGGGCCCGCCGAGACGATTGATCTGCTTCTCACTACCGATCTGTTGAGCGAAGGAGTCAACCTCCAGGACGCGAGCATCGTAATCCATCTCGATATTCCGTGGACGTTCGCACGAATGGAGCAACGCGTCGGACGTGTCGCGCGAATGGGATCACAGCACGCAACGGTGAGCGTTCACGTCCTGCGGCCACCGCAAAGCGCGGTCGACGTGCTCGACAGTGAATTCATCGTCCGGCACAAATGGGCTGTCGCCAACAGCTCGGTGGGCATCAGCATGCCAAGCCCGTTTGCTCAGGCGATGAAGCTGTCACCCGAACCGTGCGAAGGCTCAATTGCGAGCAGACCGGCGAAGACCGAGCGACTTCGCTCGATCCTTCAAGACTGGGTCCGTAACAGTCACGATTTGCCTGAAAGCGATGGTACTTTCGTCGCAACGGTCGGTACCAGCAATTCTGGTTTCTTCGCTGCCGTATCGGCCGGTAATCGGAAGGACCTCGTCGTGTGTGTGGCCGATGAGGTGTCGACGGATCTCGATAAGCAGATCATGGCTTGCCTGAGCGCCAACTCCGATGACATCGCAACTGATGCTTCTGCTTTCGAGCACGCCGTTCGCGCCATCCATGACTGGTTCCGGCGTGGCCAAGCCACCGCCGCGGCTGGAATCGGAGCATCGAATGCGGTACGACGGAAGCAGCTCACAAGTCGCATCGACATCGCGATTCAGGCCGCACCCGCGCATTTGCGCTCGACGCGGTCCATCTCTGCCGCCCGTGCCCGTAAGGTTGCGACATCGCAGCAATGCGCCGCCGTCGAGCGAGAGCTCGATTCACTCCTGCGATCAGTCCTCCCGGTCGATGAATGGCTGGAGGCGATCGCTGCGCTAAAGCCGGAGGGCGCGCTTGCCGAGCGCGAGGCCAGCCCAAATGAGGCGCTGCAGATTCACGCCATCCTCCTCATGCGCGATGACGCCCCTGTCACGTGAGTCTCCCTTTCTGCAGGCGCGCATTCTATCTCTTGCGTGCGTGTCATTAAAAGTCCTGTTGATAAGCGCGACCCGCTCACTTTCCCCGCTCAGCACCGCGCGACGGCTGAAGTCGGTATCCTGTGTACAGAAAGAGAACTCCGCAAACCAGGAACAGCAGCACGCGCCAGATTGTCTCCACGGTCGCGAGGTCGACGAGCAGCAGACGTACTACGACGATCACCATCGTCGCGCCGCCGAGCTGGCGCATGAGTGGAACGCGCCCGCGTTTCCGGCTCAGAATGAGGAGCGTAGCGCCGAAGATCGCATAAGTCGTAGTGACGAGAGGTGCCCAGATCGGCTTCAGAACGTTCGCTATCAGAAGAAGTGCCGTGAAATAGCTAAGCGCCGCGAGTATGGCACCCTGAATCTCCTCGGCCGGATCGGTGATCAGCCTTGTCGTAATCACACCGCTGGCAGCCAACGCAACCAGCTCTGACATCACCCACCGCCAGCGAAGTAAACCAGCCTTCGTCGGTGAAAGCTCCCCGCCGACCACGACCGCGAGAGCGAGCACAATCGTCAGCTTCGCGAGAGCGCGCGCCCCGATGAATCGCTTGCCTGCGTAAACGATGACACCTGTCGCGTGCAGTGCCGTTAGCGCCAATGCCTCAGGCGCGGGAGCGATCTTCAGAATTCCGAGCAACGACCAAAGGGCCGCCCCTGTGAAAGCGACCTGCTGAAGCTCTCCATCACCTGCGATGGTGCGGGCCAGGTAGAATGCCGCGACCGCAAGCGCGATGAATACCACGCCCCAAAGCTCCGCCGGCGCAGTCCAGATGGCCGCCAGCAATCCAATCGTGAGTATCGGACTGAGCAGAGTGAGGACCCAGAGTATGAGGCTGTCGGTCGCGCTCTTTCCGCCGCTCAGCATCTTTGACAGGGAGTCGAGAGATTTCATCAACTCCGTCGCGGCTGCGGTGGCCGGTGCCGGAGTGTATCGATCAGAGCCGAGCGTGAGCAGCCGGCGTCGTAAGGATGGCGTGCGAGTAAACGCCGCTCCCGCCACCACGAGAAGGAAAGAAATCCCAACCGATCCGACCGCAGCGGGATGAACGGTGCCGCGCTGGAAGATGGCCACCGCGATGCTCACCCAGTACGCGACGAAGGTTATCCAGAGTGTCGCCGGCCATCCGCGCATCAGGTAAATGATCAATCCCATACCCGCGACCGCCGAGAGATACAGCGTAACCTCAGTCAGTGAGGTGACTGGCGCGGGAAGGATGAATGGAGTCGCGAAACCGGCCACCACGGCGAAGAACGCGAATATCTCTCGCCGCTCCTGAAGCGCGATCCAGGTCGAGAGGATCGCGAGAGCGAAGAAGAGCAGCCGCGCCGTCGGAACGGATATCAGCTGGTACCAGACGGATGCCGCGTAGGCCGTCACGTACCAGATCGCGAGCCCTCCCCCATAAAGAAGCTCTTTCATCCCGAGATCGGACTCTTCCGCGGTTGTCGGCCTCACGATCCGATATCCAGCCCAGAAGAGCGCGCCGCCAACGATCACTCCCGCTAACACGCGAACGGGCGGCGTTATCCACCCGTTGTCGACTGCGTACCCATAGAGAAATAGAATCGCGAGCACGACAAAGCCGGCGCCGAGCCGGCTGAGCCACCACTCGGGAGTTCGGGACGAAAACCAGTCGGGCATCGTCGCGCCGAAGTCGTTCCGCGCTGAGCGAGGCCGTGGTGCGATTGGGGGTTGGGCGCTTTCGGAGGCGGAGCTGTACGCGGGGCGACGCCCTCGTTGAGTGCCGGGAGACGCGGTGCCTCGCGCCTCTCCGGCCATTCCATCAACCGAGCGCTGCAGCGCGGCGATCATGTCTTCGAGCTTCGACAGTCGCGCCTCTATCTCCTGCTCTTTGAACAAATCCATTGTCCTCCCGCCGATCGATTAACGTGTCGTCTTCAAGGACTCCTGTACAGCGCGGGCGTTACCAGGTAACCGCCAGTCCTGCGTGCCAGCCGGCTCCCGTTCCCGTCGCCGATTCGAGCACAGGTTTGACTGTCATCGTCCGATTGTCATGACGCGCGTTGGCGCGCTCGGCCGCGTGCGGCGCGTCACGCGCACTCGAGACCAAGGAGTAAACTCCCCCGGCGATCATCGCAATTCCGAGCAGCCTGTAAGGCCACGGCGAGCCGGGCTCGCAATTGGTCAAGAAGGCGAACGTGCAGCTATTGAGAGAGTAGATGACTGGCCCCATGCCGAGATTGCCGATCGTCGCGACATAGGTGACGTATCCGCGGAGGTACTCACCGGCGTAAAAGTGTCCGGCGCCGGGGAAGATTGTCCCCAGCACGCGAGCTCGATGTGGATTGCGATAGAGTTTGACTGGCGAGATCTGGGCGGGAGCGGAGTCTATCACAACGGGCGTCGCTTCTTGCGCTCCCAAACTGCCGACGCAAAACACGGCAATCATCAAAATGACGACAGCTTTCATATGGTCCCCCTGAGCCGAGGAAATCTCGACTCAGGAAAGGGTGCTGCCTGACGGCGACTGGTACTATACGTCAACCGACGTAGACTGCTATCTGTGTTTTCCGCCCGTAGCCCCCAGCCGCTCCGCCGACCGCCCCTGGCCGGTAGTCTTCAGTTGCAGTTCCCCAGCGCTAGACTGCTTCGATCTCGCTCGCTGCCCGGTCGAGAATCTCCTTGATCTTCTTGATCTGCTCCGCGGTCCTCGATGAGCCCTTGGATGCATAGATCGCGCGGCCGACGTCCTTGAATCCGCGGTGCACTTCCATCATCGGCTCGCCGAAGATGTTCTGCGCGAAGTCGGCGATCTTCGAAAAGATGTCGTCGATCAGCGGCTGGTTCTCGGCGAGATGCGCCCGCCCCTCTTCCGTGATCTCATAGATCTTCTTGCCGCTCTCTTCCGGTCGCGCTCTCGCGTAGCCCAGATCCTCGAGCATCGTCAGCGTCGGATAAACCGTCCCCGGGCTCGGCGAATACATCCCGCCGAAGCGCTCCTCGATCTCCTTGATGATCTCGTAGCCGTGGCGCGGCTTCTCGTCGAGCAGGCGTAGTATCACGAACTTGAGGTGCCCTTGGTCGAACATCCTTCCGCCGCCGAACGGCCCGCCGCGGGACTTGCCGCGACCACCCCAAAAAGCGCCGGCGTCGAATCCGAAGTTCTCCGGCCTAATGCCGAACGCCCAACCGAGTCCCGACCCGCAGTTTCCTTCACGCATCGCTCTAACCCCTCTCAAAGCAGGATCTATCGAGCCAGTGAGGCGCCAGTCGACGCCTGCGATAGAACTGGCGATATATCTTTGCGGCCAGAAGTTATATCTGGAGATATATCGGCGCAAGACCCCCCGCCAAGCTCAGGGATTCAACACCGCGACGATATCCGCCGCCCAGTGATCACCGTACGCGCCGCGGAAAGTGTAGGTCCCCGCAGAAAGCGCGAGCCCACCGTCCCCTTGTCCGGGAAGATGGCCATAAGAGAAAACGAATGTGCATAACGAGATAATACGCTTCTAACCGCAACGAATTCAACCACTTAACGCTGCCGAGAAACACTCGCCGTCAGGCTTGCATCTTGCCGCTCTGTTGGACGACAATGATCGAACCCTCCTACAGCCCTGCTCTTGTAATTCTCTCCGCCGTAATCGCCACGATCGGCGCCTACGTCGCCATAGAGATCGCTCAGCGCATCCGGACCGAGCGTCACCGGCGCCTCCTCTGGACTTGCGGCGGCGCTCTCGCGATGGGAGTCGGTATCTGGAGCATGCACTTCGTGGGCATGCTCGCCATGCGCCTCCCGGTGCTCGTCTGGTACGACGCACTGCTCACCGGCGCGTCCGCTGTCGCGGCCGTAGTCGGCTGCGCGATCGCTTTCATCATCTTCAATCGCGCGAAGGTCAGCCGGTGGCAGCTGGCCGTCGCCAGCATTTTGATGAGCGGCGCGATTGCCGGCATGCACTACATCGGAATGGCGGCGATCCGAATGGGCGGCACCATCGTCTACGATCCGCGCCTCGTTGCGGCCTCCGTGGCTGTCGCCGTCGTGGTCTCCTTCGTGGGCCTCGCTCTGACTCGGAGTCTGCTCGAGCCAGCCTCGGCGCTACGAGTGACATTCAAGAAAATTGGCGCGTCACTGATTCTGGGCTCGGCCGTCATCGGCATGCACTACACAGGAATGGCGGCCGCTCGGCTCGAGGGCGGATCTGTGCGCTATAACCCGGACGGCTATCTCGTTCTGGGGACGTACCAGGTGGGACTGATAGTCGCGATCTCGAGTGTCATTCTCCTCGCGATCGCTCTCGCCGTCACTCGCTTTGCGGGTTGGACCATCACTACCAGGAGCCGGTTCGAGAACCTGCTCGATCTCGCTCCTCAGGTCGTGTGGTTCGGACTCCCGGACGGACACGTCACGTACAGCAATGCGTACTGGTACGAGTACACCGGCCTCTCCGAGCGTGAGACGCTCGGCTACGGCTGGACGTCCGCGATCCATCCCGACGACCGCGACCACGTCGTCACCGGACTGCAAGCGGCGGCACAACGAGGAACGAAGCACGACGTCGAGTTCCGCCTCCGTCGAAAGAACGGAGACTACTGCTGGTTTCTCGCGAGGGGACGCACCAGTCGCGATGACGCCGGAAAGGCCGACGCCTGGCTCGGCATCGCGGTCGACATCGAGGAACGCAAGAAAGCAGAGGAGGAAGCGTGGGCCGCGAGTCAGGCGAAATCGGAATTCCTTGCGAGCATGAGCCACGAGCTGCGGACACCGCTCAACGCCATCGGAGGATACGCCGAGCTCCTGGCGCTGGGAATTCGCGGGCCCCTCAATGCGGAACAGGCTCAGGACATCGCGCGCATCCGGCGGAGCCAGCAGCATCTCCTCACGCTGATCACCGACGTGCTGAACTTCGTGAAGGTCGATGCGGGTCACACGGAGTATCGCCTGACCGCCGTTCCCGTCGACGAAACGCTGCGCGATACGGAATCGATGATTGCTCCGCAGATTCTCGCGCGTGGTCTCCGCTATTCGTACGTGGGCGGCGACAAATCCTTCTCGGTCCTGGCCGATCCCGAGAAACTTCAACAGATCGTCCTCAACCTGCTCACCAACGCCGTGAAGTTCACCGAGCCCGGCGGCACCATCGCGCTCTCGACTGAGGCGGAAGGCAACTGCATCAACATTCGCGTCGCGGATACTGGACCCGGCATTTCACCGGAGAAGCTGGAGAGGATCTTCGAGGCGTTCGTCCAGGTTGACCGGCGTCTCAATCGGCCTGTTCAGGGAGTGGGCCTTGGATTGGCGATCAGCCAGGATCTGGCTCAGGCGATGGGTGGCAAGGTCTCTGTCGAAAGCGTGGTCGGCAAAGGCTCGACGTTCACGCTGACGCTGCCGCGCGCGCCGCGCATGGATCCAGCCGACCGGCCCTCATCTACCGAACTGGCCGACCGCACGCTTCACGAGCCAGAAGACGAACGCTCCGGTTCCAACCAGCCGAGTGTCGAGCGGGAGCCGGAATACCACGACGCCTAAGGGACACCTGATACTCCGCCGATTCAGCGAGCCGCGCTAGCCGGAAGCGGTGGAAGCATTATCAGCGTCTTCGCGTCCAGATCGATCAAATAGGCTGCCCGGTCCCGCATCAGTTTCCCGAGGCGCACGTCTTCGTTGCCCAGATCGTGCGCGAGCAACGTGCGCGCGTGCGCGGGATCGGCAACGTTGGTCACCATGCTGCGAGGGCCTCTTCGCTCATCCCGGACGAACAGGAGATTGCGGGGAGTCGGCAGCTTGTCCATGACGTCCCACAGGAACACGCGAGCCGCGCTACTTCTCGCGCGCAGCTCGCGCTCAGAACGGACAACCGGCAGCGAAGCGATCAACAGCGCGATCGCGAGGACGATGCCGATCAGACTGCCCGCAGGCGTATGTTGGGCCTGCCACTCGACAGCGGGTTCAAAAGACGCCTTGCTCTTCTGCATACTCCGTCCGATCCACGTCATCGCGAGCACGAACCCCAGAACCGTGATCATGGCCACCACCGGCAGCGCTTCCAGGTAATAAAGCGTCCAGAACGCCGGATGCGCGTACGCCAGGTAAGCGACGAACAGAAGACCCGCCGTGACGGCGCCGATCGCGACAACCGGAGACATGGCGAGCAGACCGAGCAGGAAATACGCTGCGAATCCAGCTCGCCATTTGTTGAAGACATCATCTTGAAGAGCCGACAGTCGCGCCTTCGCGTCATACTGAAGGTTTCCGGCGGTATGACTCCGGTGGAATCCCATGAACCCCTCGATCTCCGGCGTCTGGTTCGCCGGCATCGCGCGAAGAGGCGCCGTCGAGTCGACACCGAACCCAATCACGTCCCACGGGATGTAGGTCCTCGTATAGAGCGACTGCGGTGTCTGTGTCCACTGCCCCGTCGTGAATTTGCTCCAGACCGGAACGATGAGCATCACTGCCGCGCCAACCAGCACCGCGTACCCGATGTCCGGCAACAGTCCGCGTCGCCGCGCCGACCACACCGCAACGGCAATCGCGGGGACAGCGAAGACGAGACCGGTGAGAGGTCGGGTGATGAGCGCCCACGCGAAACACGCGCTGAGTAGGAGCAGCGTTCTTCGCCGAGGGCGGAGATACCAGTCGTAGAGCGCCCACCAGCCGAGCAGCCAGAGGAAGACCGTCGTTGTCTCGGAGAAGTAGGAAGGCAGAAAACGGAGATTGGCCCGCGCCGTCGTCCAGATGGCCCATACCAGCAAAGCGATCCATCCATTCGTTAGCCGCCGGCTCAGAGCCACGATCAGCAATCCCGAACTGAAGATCAGCAACAGCGGAACGAGTTGCGGGAAACCGATCAGAGCGCCGGGCACGAGCAGAAGACTCTGTCCCGGGAAATATTTCGACGCGAGGAAGGGCGTCACGAAGACGTGCATCTGCTCGAAGAATTCGGGCAGCGGACGCGCGGCCTCGGTCCATGCTCCCTTCGCGAATATCTGGGCCTGAAGCACATAGGCCGACTCATCCGCGATGTTCGGGATGAAGTGAGAACCACTCCAGACCCACGCCATGATCAGCGCCGATATCAGCCCGCAAACCGGCGGCAGCCAGCGCGAGGCCAGAAAGCCATCCGCAAACGTCGCTGCGCGTACTACCGCCGCATGCTTCTCGTACCGAACGGCTACGGCTGCCACGATGAGCGGCGCGAGGAACACGCCAACCAGTTCAAGCATCAGATCGGCTCGGAACGCAAAGTCATGCTGCGCCTCTCGTCCGCGTCGTGGCTTCCAGGGTAGCCAGGAAGTGCAGATCCCTATCGCACACCAGCGATAGCGGGAACGGGTAAATATTCAGATGCCGCAGGATCGTCACTGGCCGGACGGCGCTTCGATCCCATGCCTTCCTCCACTCTGCCTCCGATCGGTAACTGTACGGCAACCGCACACCGTAGCGGACATTCCCGACCCAATCCATTCCCTTGAGAATTAGCGCTGAAGGAAGCCCATGAACCAGATGGTCCTTGATGACGAGCACTCCGCGCGTGACGCGCTTCATCTCGTCCATCAGTGCAGTGGGATCGGCTGCGTGGTGAAAAACGTCGATCGCCATCGCCACGTCGAATTCTCCATCCCCAAACGGCAGCTGTGTTCCGTTGAATTCGCTGACTGGAATCGGAGCGAATGGTCGCACCATCACCTCCACGCCTTCGATTCGGAGGTCCGGCCGCGTATCGTAAATCGTCCTTGCAAGCCACCCGTCGCCGCACCCGACGTCGAGCACGCGCGCCGACTTCGGCAGCAGCGGAGCGATTACCGACGCCAGTGCCCTGATTCTGCGCTGCTGGATGCTCTTCTCGTGCAGAAAACCAATGGCGCGCACCAACGGATCCACTCAGCGCCTTCACATTCCAAGCAGGCTCAGAAAAAAACTCGCGAGAACCGTCTCGAATCCGAGAGCCACGAGCGTAACTCCGGGGATCACCCATCGCATCGTGACGGCGTACTGTAAGTCGCCAAAACCTGTCGAGCGCCAGATCGCGAGCGCGTCGAAAAGCAGATATGCGCCGACCGCCATCGCGACGACTCCGACGACGAGCCCCGTCTCGAGCTTGATTACACGGAACGCTTTCGTGAGCATCGGATCCGGAGGCAGCAGATCCTCGCTGATCGCAAACACTTTCGTGAACACGGCAAATAGAATCGATTGATACCCGCAGATCACCGCGAGGCTTGCGAACAGAAGCGTGTGAACGTCGAAATGAATTCCGCGGAATCGAAGGCCCGGCAATGCGATCGCGTATCCCGCCAGGCCGAGGACGATCAACACCATCCCTGGAACCAGGAATAGCCAGCGGGGGCTGTATAGCAGGAAGAAGCGGAGCGTGCGCCATCCATCACGAAATGTCCGGAGGTGCGGCGGATGCGCGATCCTTCCGTCTGGATGCAAAGTGATC
>JBBQAV010000050.1:0-17931 GCA_038316775.1 Gemmatimonadales bacterium
TCGATTTTCAAACAAGTTTTGCCGCGCATTCTGCGGCAGCCTTCAAGAATAAACCGCATAGGTTCATTCGTCAAGTGATTCGAAGCAAATTTTTCTTGGGCCTCGCAATCATCCTCGCCTCCTGAGCTACTTCAACCGCCACTCGGAAGGGGATTCGCAAGCTAGCCTGACACCTGTCCTGTTTCAAGGGTCCCGCCTCCTCCGTTTCTCGAGTATCCGAGGGAGAAAATCCAAGAGATGAACGACGCCCCGTTTCTCCTCTCGCTCGGACATAAATAAATCGCTGGCTCACCTCCTGATTCGGTCGTATGTTTGCCGAAGTTCGCCCAGGCGGTGTGCATGCGCTCCCAATCGACGGATTTGCACTGGACGAGGCGCCGCGATCGTAGCAATCCACGGCGACTGCCAACCAGTCACGCCCGTGCCCCAGTGCGCCGGCCGGTCCCAGATGCCTGAGACCCGCGAAACCGACCCGCCGATATTCGCAGATCCGATCGCGCCGCTCCGCATCGCACTGCGCGGGCACTACGAAATCGGCCGCCAGATCGGACAGGGCGCGTACGCCACCGTGTATCTCGCGCGCGATCTCAAGCACGAGCGGCAGGTCGCGCTCAAAGTTCTGAACGCCGATCCGACGTCCGACACTGGAGAAATTCGTTTCATTCGCGAGATCCGCACACTCGCTCGACTGCAACACCCGAACATCCTTCCGCTCCACGACTCGGGCCACGTCGAATGTCTCCTCTACTATGTAATGCCGTACGTGAGTGGAGAGACGGTTCGCGATCGAATCAACCGCGACAAGCAGCTCTCCGTTCAGCTCACGTGCGCGATCGGGCGAGAGACAGCTGACGCGCTCGCGTACGCTCATGGCGAAGGAGTCGTTCACCGAGACATCAAGCCGGAGAACATTCTTCTCTCCGCGACGCATCCGATTATTTCCGATTTTGGAATCGCGAGAATCATCGACGTAGCCGGAGTGAAGCAGCTCACCAAAACCGGAATGGGATCGCCGGGAACGCCCGCATACATGAGCCCCGAGCAGCTGATGGGCGAGCGGCAGATAGATGGACGGAGCGACATCTACAGCCTGGGCTGCGTCCTCTATGAAATGCTCACCGGGAGCCCGCCATTCGCGGGCAAGGTTGGCTTCGTCAAACGATTCACCGAGCCGCCGCCGTCGGTTTCGAGCACGCGCGGTGACCTGCCGCGCTGGGTCGATGACGCGTTGACCGTCGCGCTTCAAAAGAATCCGCAGGATAGATATCCCACCGCGAAGGAATTCATCGCGGCACTGTGCGCTCCCGGATCCAATCCGGACGACGACCCTTCGTTCGCGGGATACTCGGCGCGTGCGGAACCACTTCGCGCATCCGCTGGGGCCGGTGGAACCAGCGATCCGCCCTCTATGGACGCAATGGTGTTTGCGGGCGGGGTCAAGTATCTCCCCGAGGCCTCACATCCGAAATGGCGGTTTCCCGGGAGCCGCGGGACCGTTATCGGAGTCGTGTTGGCGCTCGTGGTCGTCGGTCTGGCGCTCAAGTTTGCGCGGCCGGAGTCACTGCGATTCGGCGGCTCTGATAGTCAGCTCGACTCGTCGCGCGTAGTCATTCTGCCATTCCGCGGCAACGAGGCCGCGGGAACGCAAATCGCGCGCGACCTCCAGGATGCGTGGGGCAACTGGCAGGATATGAACGTTGCGTCGGATCTCCAGGTCGCCGAAGTAATGCGCGACAAGCGTCTTCCCTCTTCGCTCGCGGACGCGACAGACATCGCCCGGCGCCTGGGCGCCCGGCGTCTCGTCTGGGGCGAAATCTCGGGCATGGGATCGGCGGCGCGCGCCAAAGGCGAGCTGTACGACCTGGCGGATGATGCGTCGCCAAGCCCGCGCACCGTCGTCATCAACGGCGCGGGGCGAGATCACGATGGACTCGTGAGCGCATCGCTGGCGCTTCTCAAGAATCCGCAACGCCCCTCGCTGGCTGACGGCGGCGATGGTCGGACGCATTCATTCGCAGCGTGGAACGCGTATGGCAACGGCCACATCGCGCTTGCTCAATGGAATCTCCCACAGGCGGAAAAAGAATTTGCCCAGGCTGTCGCGAGCGATCCCAATTACGGACCGGCGCATGTGTGGCTCACGCAACTGGGTGCATGGGTGCGGCCGGAGAGCAGCGATTGGCACGTGCATGCAAACCGCGCGATCGAAGGCGCGGGTGGACTGACGCCGTACGACAGTCTGATAGCCACGGCGGTGGCTTCGCTTTCGACCGGGAATTATCCGACGGCATGCCGCAGCTACACCGGGATCACCAAGCGATTCCCGCTCGACTTCAGGGGATGGTACGGGCTCGGCGAATGCCAGCGGTTGGATCAGACCGTCGTGCGAAATTCGTCGAGTCCATCGGGCTGGAGCTTTCGGAGCAGCCAGGAGAATGCTCGCCGAATGTACTTGCGCGCGCTGCAACTCGAGCCGAACGCTCACGCGCTTCTCACTTTTGCGAAGCTCCAGGAACTCCTGCCTACAGTCGCGGGAAAGAGTCGGATCGGCTATCGAGCGGGTGCCGACTCTATGGTCTTCGCCGCCGATCCATCGTTCGCCGGCGACACGCTTGCTTTCGTGCCTTATCCTCTGGCGGAATTTGCTGCCATTCCTGTTTCCGCCACTCTCACGCACAACGCTGCTCTGGAACGAAACAGCGAGCTCCTCGTCGCGTTCGCAACGGAATGGACGAAGCAGTTCCCAAACAGCGCGGACGCGTATGAAGCACTCGCAGACATTCTCGAGGCTCGAGGGGATGTCGCCGATTCGCGAGCCGGCAGGCCATCCGCGCTCGCCGCAATTCTGCGCGCTCGGGACTTCTCGTCCGACAGCCACCAGCGCCTTCGGCTCGCTGCTCGCGAATCGAGACTGCGGTTCAAGCGCGGGGAATTTGCCAGGTCCGCGAACATCGCAGATTCTCTGCTGAAACAGACACGCAACAATTCCGAGGATGGACGCGAGCTGATCGGGCTCGCGGCAATGACCGGCAGAATTGCTTTGACCGGCCAGCTTTCACGTTCCGACGTATGGCGTCCGACGATAGCTCAGGTGACAATCGCGCCACCATTGATGGATGCCGCGGCAAAACTTTTTGCGAATGCTGCTCTAGGTGTTTGTGGCGCACCTACGGAATCCCTCGAACAGGAGCTCGAGAACCAGCTCCAGGCGTACGTAGCCGAAACGAGACGCAATGAAATCCGAGCATCTCTTGCGGACCGATCGTTCAGCATGATGGCACCATGCACCGGGGCGCAAAGCGCACTCCGAATCCTTACTCCGGTGGACAGGCTGCATCGCATGCAACGTGCGTTCGCCCGAAATGATTTGCGGACGGTTCGCGCTACGTTCGATAGCCTGGCTACAATGCGCCGCAGCTCGCGACCAGGCGATCTCACTATGGACTACACCTATCAAGAGGCTTGGCTGAGGTCGGCTATGGGCGACACCGCCGCCGCCATACGCCAACTCGACCTCGCGCTGGGCGCGTTGCCGACACTGAGCTCTATTCCGTTAAAAGAGCCAGGAGCGGCCGCAGCGGTGGGCCGCGCAATGGCTCTGCGCACTGACCTCGCAATTGCTCAGCACGACACGGTCACCGCAAGGCAGTGGGCATCGGCGCTGGTCAAGCTTTGGGTGAACTCTGACAGAGAGCTTCAGCCTACAGTTGCTCGGATGCGAGGGATAGCAGGTTTGACGCGGTAACGGAGTCGAAAAAAACGATCGAATCACAGGAGGCTACGATGTGGAGCTACAGCCGGGGACGAGTCGGTGCCATCGCAGTGATTACAGCCGTGGCGATTGGAGGCGTTGCCTGTCCGTTTCCGTCAGCGGAGTCGCCGATAGTGGCTGGTTTGGTCGGCATCCACAGCGAATCACGCGAAGCGCTAGGAGGGGGTTACGTTACGGTCGACATGGGTGTTATTCCGGGGCCTCTGCCGGACACCAACATGATTGGATCCCCGACGATTGTCGCCTGGTTCAGCAATAGAGGCGAAGGAGGAAAGCGTGAAAAGAGATACGATTTGAAACCGCGGTCAGACGCGGAATACGAGCTCGTGCTCTCGAGCGATGGATCCGGACGCACCAAGTGGACGATGAACGAGATCAACAGGGCAACCCTGGTCAAGACGGCATTCCACAGCGGCCATCTTTGGACATGCGACCCTACAGATCATTCGGCGCTGTCACGGGCGGTCGGATTCAAGGATTGCACCAGGGCTATTGACTACGATTCTTACTCGCCGGGAGGCGTGCAAGAACGCCATCGCATGATTGTCTTCGCGAGCAATAATGACGTCGGGTCTGAAGACGAAGACCGCATGTCGGCGAGCGCGCCGATCTGGATATCCTGTAGCTCCGGCTGCTGCACGCTTGGGAGGTAACCGGATCGGGGACGACGTGTGGCTGCTGGTCAATCCAGCAGCCGGGCGCGGACGAGCAGCGGGTTACGCGGCTCAGGCGAAAGTCGAGTTCGAGCGTCTCGGAGGAAGGCACGTACTCGAGACATCCGCCGCGGGGGAAGAGGAGCCACTCGCGGCAAGCGCGATCGAAGGCGGCTGCAGAACCCTGGTGGTTGTGGGTGGAGATGGAACCGTCGCTCGCGTTGCAAACACAATTCTCACGCGACGAGCGAGCTGCGGCGTGGCGATGCTCCCGTCCGGGACGGGCAATGATTTCGCGAAAACGCTCGGCGTGCGTCACAGCACGCCCGAGGAGATTCTTCATCTTGTCGCGAAGAATGAGGCTGCAAAGATCGATGTCGGTTTTGCTGATGGCCGCTACTTCCTGAACAGCTGTGGATTCGGCTTCGATGCCTCGGTTCTCGAAGCGAGCAACCGCGTCCGTTTTCTGAGAGGCGACGCCGTCTACATCTATTCCGCGCTTACGCAGCTTTTCACCTATCGAGGGATAGACGTCTCGGTGAACGGCGCTCCCCCGGTAAAGCCTGGGAACATGCTGATGGTCACCGTATCAAACGGCCGATACCTCGGCGGCGCTTTCGCGATCGCCCCCCACGCTTCAGTTCTCGACGGAAGACTCGATGCCTGCTTCTTCAGCGATGCCGGGGTTGTAGAGCGTGTGAGGCTTTTTGCGGGGGCGATGCGCGGCACCCATCTGGAAATGCCAGCGGTGTCGAGCGTCAGTGTTAAGCAGCTGTCGCTGACATTCACGAGCAAGCCATCAATGGAGATGGACGGCGAACTCCGCCCTGCGGGATCCAAAAGCGTCGAGCTGAAATGTATTTCACGGGCGCTTTCAGTCATTGCCGCGCCAGGCGCCCTCACATGAACGGTGCGGCCCGGGTCTAGATAGGCGGAATCGTGAGAACGACCGTATCACCCGGAACGACAGTGATTTCCTGACTCACGGATGCGCGACGGCCGCCGATCGGATCGGCGACGAAGCGAAGCGGGGTGATTCCGCTAACCAGCGATGACGGCACTTTCAAGTTGGTTTTGCTGGCTCCGTTGGCGTTTCCGAGCCGCACGCGCTGCCCACTCCGCACCGCGTATACGGCCACGTCGAGAAATCCCTGATTGTCCACCTGAACAACCGTCGGTCCAGTAGCGGCATCACCTGAGCCGGGCGGGGCGCTCTTGCATGCGGCGAGGCCAAGCGCGCACAGTGCGAAAGCGAATATCGGGATTCTCATTGGAGAAGCCGCTCCGTTCAAGGTTGGAGTTGGTGAAAAGGGCGGCACAATGCGTTCCACACATCGTCGCCGTAGCTTTGGAGCAGGATGCTGAAACCTCTGATAATCGGAATTGCCGGCGGGTCCGGCTCGGGCAAGTCGACCGTCGCGAACAATGTCGCGGAATTGCTGACGACATCGTCTGTCGCTTTCATCGACATGGATGCGTATTACAAGAATTTCCCGGAACTGTCGCTCGACGAGCGCCGGAAGCTTAACTGGGATCATCCCGATGCCTTCGACTACGACTTGTTGTGCGAGCACCTCACGGCGCTCGGCGAACGCAAGCCGATCGACAAGCCCGAATACGATTTCGTGACGCATCTGCGCAGTCCCGAGCGCACGCGCGTGGAGCCGGCTGACGTCGTCGTCATCGACGGCATTCTGCTCTTCGTCGAAGAGAGGGTGCGCGAGCTGTGCGACGTCAAGGTCTTCGTGGATGCGGATGCCGACATCAGGCTGATACGCCGCATCGAGCGCGACACTCACGATCGCGGGAGGCCGCTCGACGAGATCATCGAACAGTATTTATCGACGGTGCAACCGATGCACTTGCAGTTCGTAGAGCCGAGCAAGCGTTACGCGGATGTGATCGTCCCGCGGGGCGGGCACAATGCGATCGCGATCGAGATGATCGTCGCTAAGATCCAGCGGCGATTGCAACGCGCAACCGCGGCTTCCGCGGCGCGGCATACACCATCAGCACAGCGGCCAGCGCCCCCAGCGCGAACATGACGAACCACACCTTGATCGGCCCGAGCACGGCCAGCAGCTGAGTTCCCATCCAGGGTCCGATGGTCAGCGATAAACTGAGCGACATGCTGTAGGCACCCATGTACACGCCCCGCCGGTTCTCCGGCGCGATCTCGGCCATGTGCGCCGACATGGCGGGAAAAAGAAGCATCTCCCCGAAAGTCCAGACAACGACCGTGGCAATGACTCCAGCCGCGGATGCAATCAGCCCGAGCGCACCAAAACCGATTGCGAACAATATGCATCCGAGAATCAGCGATCGGGTATTCGGCCAATGCGCGGTTGCCGTAACGATGGGAACCTCGAGCAGTACGATCAGCAATGTGTTGATCGTAAACAGCATCCCGTAGAATGCCGGCGAGAGATGCAGATATTCCACGAGGTAAAGGGGCAGCGCCGATTCGTGCTGGAAGAACACGATGCCCACGAGGAGCACGCCAGACAGGAAAACGAGAAACAACCTGTCGTGGAAAATGGTCGCTGGCCCGACGTGATCGGCGTTCCGGTTCGCGGCCTCAGAATTTACGCCACTGAATGAGCGCCACGGGGTGAGCGCGAGCACGAGCCCCGCGATCAGCGTCGTGATCGCGTCGACGACGAACATCGCACGGAACGAAACCGTCGCGAGAAATCCGCCGAGTGCCGGACCGATGCTCATTCCGAGATTTATCGCGAGCCGGTTGAGTGCGAACGCCTGGCGACGCTGCTCCGGGACGACGACGTGGGTGATGGCCGCGAGACTGGCGGGACGAAACATCTCGCCGCTTGCCGCCCAGAGCACGGTCATAGCGGTGACGGCGACGAAGCTCCTCGCCAATGGGAAAAGAAGCAGCATGATTCCCGCCGAGATGAGCGACACCCGCATCACGCGAAGGGCGCCGATGCGGTCGCTGAGTCTGCCACCGATCGGGCCGAACACAATTGCGGTCGCCCCATAGACGGCGAGCATCGATCCGGCGCGGGCAACCGAGAATCCCAGCTCCCGCGTGAGGTACAACACGAGGAATGGGAGCACCATCATGCCGGCTCGATTGATCAGATTGGTCGCGAAGAGCAGCCACACTTCGCGCGGCAATCCCCCGAGCCCGCGCCACGGGTTGAGTCGCGAATCGGCCAACGAAAACGGCCACCTCGTCGGTGGCCGTTTCGTTTCGCGGACTGTCGGCTCAGTTGTCAGGCCCATAGTGCGCCGTGCAGGAATCGAACCTGCAACCTAATGATTAAGAGTCATTTGCTCTGCCAATTGAGCTAACGGCGCTTGCAGTCACTTGGCGCGCCAGGAGGGAATCGAACCCCCGACCCACAGCTTAGAAGGCTGTTGCTCTATCCAACTGAGCTACTGGCGCGTTGTGGGCGAAAGGTAGCCACTGCATTGGTTTGAATCAATCGCCGCCCGAGGCAAGACTCTCCGCGAGAACCTGCTGCAGCTTGCGCGTCAGCTCGCCGGGCTTCCCCTTCCCCACTGGCTGGTCGTCGAGCGTCACAACTGGCATTACGTCCGTCGTCGTGCCGGTCAGAAAGAGCTCGCTCAACTTGGGAATCTCGTCGACCCGTATGGGCGCCTCTTCGAGATCGATGCCAACGTCCCGCGCGAGATCGCGCAGCACGCTGCGAGTAATTCCAGGAAGAATGTGATTGTCCGCCGGGTGGGTGCGCAGCGATCCATCGACCACGCCGAAGAAATTCGTCTTCGTGCCCTCCGTTACTACGCCATCGCGGATCAGCATCGCCTCGAACGCGCCCCGCTCTTTCGCGGTCTGGGAGGCCAGCAGGTTGGGAAGGAGGTTTAGAGTCTTGAGGTCGCAGCGTCCCCAGCGCAGATCGGGATGCGTGATGGCCGGCGCGCCGTTTTGCGCCAGGTCTCTATACGGAGTGAAGCGAGCGGCGGAGACGTAGATCGTAGGCGGCACTTCCGGAGGTAAGAAATTGTGCGCGCGTGTTCCCGCTCCGCGCGTCACCTGGATGTACAACGTGGCCTCGCCTTCAAGCAGCCCGTTCTCCCTCAAAAGCTCTTTCCCAATTTCCACGAGGCTCTCAGGGGAGTCGCCTGGCCGGAGCGAGATGCGTATTCCTTCGAGACTCCGCCTGAGGCGGTCGTTGTGAAACCGGGACGCGAACGGCCGGCCGTTGATGACGCGCAGGACTTCGTACACGCCATCGCCGAAAACGAAGCCGCGGTCCTCGACGGAGACGCGAGCATCGGCGCGCGGCACGTAGGTGCCATTCACGTAGACGAGATCTTTGGTCGTCATTCGCGTGCGTTCAGCAGCAACTGCCCGGTTTCATTCGAGGCTGCCTGGGGAGTGATTTCCGTCAGGCTTTGGTCCCCGTCGCGTTGTACTGGCATCCACTGACGCTGAAAATCGGCGAAAACCCAGGAGCGGGATCGGTGAGTGTTCCCGAGAAGGTGGCGGTGGTGGTGATAGTTCCACGCAACTCCATTGCGGATGTGCTGCCGCTCGAGGAGCTGAAGAACGCGTCCGCAAACCCGTCGGTGAGCCGGACGGATCCGGAAAGAGGGCGCACGACGGCTGTCGGCGGATTCTGCCAGATACTCGTCGCGGCGTTCAGCGTGCCATCACCCAGAACATCGAAGTGAGCCAGGAGTACCGTTCCATCGGCAAGCGATCCTCCCGTGCAGGGCAATGTGGTGTTCGGGCGGACCGTGAACGACCAGTCGCCGGCCGCCTGGGCCTGGGTGATGGCCGCTCCGCCCCCTCCCGGATCCCCGAAGATGGGATCCGTAGTGGTTTCGCAGGCAGCCGTCAGGCCGAGTACAATCAAACAAAGAGCCATCGGTCGAACGGACACGTGAAGCCTCCAAAGGTCAGCGGCCAGGTTGCACTCGGGGCCGGAAAGGTGCAATTCGTTTGCCGTCAAGCTACGCGCCGAAACGGTAGACTGCTGCCGCCAAAAGAGCTGAGCCCGATCAGCGGCCGGCTCGAGAGGATCGAATCGGCAGTGGATGCAATAGCAGTCGAAGTTGAGCGAATCTCTGAATCCCAGCGCTTCACTGCCAGACTGCAGTCGGAGCAACACCAGCCCAGGCTCCCCGGGACGGGTGGATCTGTTTCCTGACGTGCAGCACCCGGGAAATGAAAAAGGGGACGTCTTCGACGCCCCCTTTTTCCCTTCTATCGATCAGGCCGATTACACGCAGGTAATCACACCGTTGGTCATGGTGCAGACTTTCGCGGACTGCGAGTGCGTCGCGGTCGCGCTCCATGAGGGCGGCGGGCCGGCGGCGGCGACTGCAACGATTGTGACATTCTGCGATGGCGTGAACCCCTGGAGCGGCGCAGCCATCGTCGCGGTGCCACCGAAGTAGAGGCCGCCGTTGTCGGCAGCGTACTGCTCTTCGTAGGTCGCGAGGTTACGCAGGTCAGACTTCATCTGTGCGACGTAAGCCTTGTCCTTCGTATTTGCAAATTTCGGAATCGCGATCGAGGCAAGGATGCCGATGATCACGACGACGATAAGAAGTTCGATTAGTGTGAAACCTTTTTTGTTGCTCATTAATGCCTCCCGAATCAATTGGTGTCGGCGAAAAACGTTGCCGTCGACACGCAAATGACGGAGCTTTTCGCAAGACTACACCGCTACTATAGCAAGCTCATTACCAAGTTGGACGACAATGCCAACAATATATATAACAATGTGTTAGCGGCGTCCATTAAAGTGGTTTAAGAGCGTGGTTTCTTGCAAATTGCGAGGCCCGGCGCAATCTGCGGAGCAGCTTTTTCGGGAGCCGGAAAGAACTCTTCAGATTGCTACAACGCCTTGAGATCCGGCGAAATACCGAGGTTGATCAGGCCGCCTGGTGAGCTTTAGCGGACGGCTCCGCCCCGACCGGCGTGGCCAGCAGGTAGTCGATTACGTCGGCAGCGGAATAGGAGGTGCGTCCCCCGAGGAAGCGACTGATCGTCTTAAGGTCGTCCCCGCTCGTCAGCAAGGGTTGCTCTACGACTCCGCCGGCCCGAAGCTGGGCAAGGCCGACATTCGCGGTGAGGGCGTTGCAAAGGCACCTGCGTCCCTGAGTATCGGCTTCGGCCCCGCCCTTTCGCACGTAGTCATCCACGGGTTCCGCGGCGCAGCGGTATCCGATGCGCCCATCGGGAGCCTTAAACGCCACCCGGAGGTAGCCCAGGTCGCAGATCCGCTGTCTCTCCACCATCTGACGGCCGTCCGCCGCCCACTCCACGACCTTGAACGGATACCCCGTTGGAGAAGCTCGCGGATCGGTAATCACATCTATATCGCCTCGGCTGGCGTGGTCGAGCACATCGTGCTTGAGTTGGGAAGCGAAGCCGGATTCCTCGCAGTAGGCGAACAGAGTTCCGACCTGGACGCCAGTGGCGCCAATCTCCAGCGCAGCGGAGAGGCCCTCGGGCGATCCGGCACCTCCGGCCACCCAGAAAGGAAGTCCGAGCTCACCCAACTTCCGGAGGTCAACGCTGTCTCGCTCGCCGTAGATCGGCTCCCCCCTCTCATTGAAGTGGGGCTCGCCGCGTGGCGGTGCGTTGTGTCCGCCGGCTGTCCATCCTTCCACTATGAAACCATCCACCGCCCCATTTGCTTTCCGGGCCAGGGTCGCGGCAAGCGAATTCGCGGAGACGATTGGGAGAAACCGCGGACGCTGGAGTGGGATTCCGACATCCGCTCCGTGTTCGGCGGGATCGAACGAGAGCGATTCGGTCTCGCCCGCTGCCAGGCCTTCGACATCGAACCGCATGGAAGCAAGCCGGTGCGCGGCGAGCGCGTCCAACACCCCTGGAATCTCACGAGGAATGCCAGCGCCCATGAGCACGTAGTCGACCCCCGCCAGCATCGCGCCGTACAGTGAAGCGAGGTTCGGCATCTGAACCTTGGTGAGGAAATTGATGCCGACGGGGTTACCATGGCCTTCCTTCGCAAGAAAGACCTCGACGAAGTTCGCGAGAATCGTGAGCTGTTGCCGAGCGACGCTGACCCGCTGCTTGAAAAGCGGGAGGAGCTTGTAGGGTTGGTCCGGACCGCGGCCCTCGGGGAGGAAGTAGCGGGTGATCGTGTCCTCTGCGACGCCGGCGATCGGAAAACAGCCCATCGCGCGTCGCATATGACCGCCCATGTCACCGTCCTGAAGCCGACGCACGAAGACTGTGTCGAGTGCAGTGCCGGAAACTACGCCCAGCTGCCCGCGGCTGGACACGGCATTGGCGAGCCGCCAGTTGGATACGGCGACGCCCATGCCGCCCTGAATGATTCGTGGGAGGGCCATTGCATCTGTCATCGGATTTCCGGGATTGTTGGGAACCACAATTGCGGCGACCAAGCGTGTGGACCTCTCCACGCTAGATCGCCGATCGGTTCGTACTCGTTACTAGTATACGATCCCATAGCGGGCCCAAGTGTCGGGCGATTGCTCAGCCGGTGTGGTGATTCCCCTGAAAATCGCGGTCTCGTCAGTTCAGCCGGCAGAACCTCATGAGCGCCTCGCGGCCCTTAATGGATGATGGTGAAGCCGCCGCTCGCGCCACCAAACCTCGGGTTCACGATGTTGTTGAAGATCGATCCGAAGCTATAGCTGAAGCCGAGCTGGACGAAGTATCTATACGACGTCTCGAGCTGGCGGCGGCGCAGCAGGCGTTCCTGGTCGCTCAGACCTCCGCGCGGCAGATAAAGCTGGTCGCGGAGCAGCGAGAACTGCCCGAACGAGAAGAAGGAAAACCCCTTGAAGAGCCGGAGATCGAGGCTGTTGAAAAAAATGAGGTGCTTCTTTGTGAAATCATCGACGTAAGCCGCCCCTTCGAGCGAGCTGCTGATCGATCCCCACTTCTGCTTCAGGTCCATGGATGCGATCAATGTCTGATCGCCGCGTACCTCCCTGATCTTGTCAAAAATGGTCGTGTCCTGGTACTTGAAGAAATTGATGCCGGGGGAGTACTGGAGCGTTAGCATTCGCCTCGTCGACTGGGAGTACGGAAAGAAATTGTACTCGAGCGCCGGCGCGAAGCGGATGGCGTACTTCTGATTCAGGTAAGTCGACGAGGTCCATGAAGCCCGCTGGCCCGCCGACCAGCGTTGGCCGAGGCTCTTGACGACCAGTTCGCTGAAGCCGTAGCCGTGCGAATAGCTATTGAATCTGCTGCCGTCGCCGAGAATGAACCTACTCTGATTATAGTTGCCATAACTGGTCAACGACGTCTTCCACATCTCCGTCGTTCGGCTCGCGTTGACGGATCCGTTCAGTGAGAGAAAGTTGCTGGACTTCTCGCCACTTCCGTATCCACTCGCGTTCATCCTGAATACCCAAAGATTCCAGCGATCTTTGGCTGCGCCTTTCGACACCGAGTCAGCGGCGGTGGGTGCCGCGTAGCTGATGTCGAAGCCTCCGGACTGGCCGAGGTGCGCGTAGTAGCGGACCAGGCTGAGTTTGATCGTCCGAACGAGCCCGCGCCTCAAATCATCCGGACTCGCACTCGGCGGCGACACGTACTTGAGAGTGTCGGCCACCCGCGCGAGCTCTTTCTGTCCGATGAAATGGAGCGTGTACTCAGTTCCACCGCCGCCGGTGGCCTGATTGGTGACGAGGATGTGGACCTGCGCATCCTGTCGGTCGCGCACGTAGTCCACGAAGCTGATCTCGGTCCGCATGAAATCGAAATCACAGGCGTTGCAATCGAGGAAAACGCGGAGTCTGACGGACCGGGGACCCGAATCCCGGGCCGCTGGCTGAGGAGCCGGCTGCTGCCCCGTCGCGGACGATTGTGCGATCGACAACAGAAGGATCGACACGCACAAAAGAACAATGTGCGCGTAGCGCGCGAGGATCACTCGCACAAGATGTTTGATAACCTTTGCTGGATGAGAGCTATCAATCACCCTTGTCATAGTGGAAGGCCAGAGTTTAACCGGCTCGGACGCTTGATTTTCCTCTGAAGCCGGCAGAATGTCGTGATTGGTTGAATATGGACCCCGCTTGGGAGCAGGAGGCTCTCGCCTCATTTCTGGGCGGCCCGACTGATTGAGCGCAGCCCTCGGCAATGCTTTTGCGTTGCGGGGGTTTCTGCGCTAATCGCCCGCGCGTGAGTTTGGGGGTTTGGCTTGTTCGTGGTGTCCACCATGGCGCCGCGTAGTGATCAGTGACGCGACCACGCCAACGGCCAAAATCAACAGGACGACGACCAACAAATAGACGTTGATATTCGGCCCGAAGGTCGTTTTGAGCCAGCCGTGAGCGAGCATCTTCCCGCCGACGACCCCGAGCACCACCGCCAGGGACACCTTGAGGTATTTGAACATGTCAATTGCGCCGGCCAAGGCGAAGTAGAGCGCGCGAAGCCCCAGAATCGCGAAAATATTGCTGGTGAACACGAGGAACGGGTCGGCGGTAATCGCGAAGATGGCGGGGATTGAGTCCACAGCGAAGATCAGATCGGTGAACTCGATCATGATGAGGGCCAGCGCCAGCGGCGTGAGCATCAGCGTGCCCGGCTTGGCCGCTTTCACGGCGCGGTCCATGACCGCAATCTCAGACCCGGGCTGCTCGGGCTCCTCTGCCTGCGTCGACCCGGCTCGCACCAGGAAGTGCTGGCCGTGGAACTGTTCGGTCACCGGGAAGAGTCGTCGCGTGAGCTTCACGACGATGTTCGCGTTGGGATCCGTGTGGTCCGTCTTGAGAACCAGCATCTTGACGGCCGTCACGATCAGGAACCCGCCGAAGACGTACAAGATCCATGAGAACCGGGCGATGAGTTGGGCGCCGACGCCGATCATCACGCCACGGAGGATGATCGCCCCCAGGATCCCCCAGAACAGGACGCGGTGCTGATAGATGGCAGGAACAGCGAAGAAGCCGAAGAGCATCGCGATGACGAAGACGTTGTCGACGCTCAAGGACTTCTCGATCACATAGCCCGTGAGGTACTTCACCACGGCGGATGCGCCATCGTTCACCATTCCCTGAGGGAACGCACTCGTCCGGTCCACCGAGTCAGGCGTCGTACCCAAGCCGAGCCAGTGGTTCTCGTATCCGAAATAGATAAAGACGCTGAATGTCAGGGCCAGTCCGATCCAGACGCCGCTCCAGGCCAGCGATTCTCGCACGCCGATCACATGTACCTCGCGGTGGAACACGCCGAGGTCTATGACCAGCATGAGCACGACCGCGAAAATGAAACCGGCCCAGATCAAGAACATGGCGATTAATGCCCTCTCAAATTCAGCGAGTGACTCGCTCGGTTGCTGTCAGGTGAAGCGGCAGCCAGAGAGTGAACACCGAACCGTGCCCATCCGCGCTATCGTCCAACGTGAGATCGCCTTCGAGAAGTCGCGAGATGCGGAGTGCAATAGCCAGGCCGAGGCCTGCTCCGGGCTTGTCGCTGTCAATCTTGAGTCTGGAAAATTCCTCGAAGATCATCGCAGCCTGATCTTTCGGAATCCCCGGCCCATTGTCGATCACCTGAATCGCAACCCAGTGCTGATCGTCGACCGCGCCGTCGCGGGATTTCACAGCTGCGCGCACGGATATGCCGCCACCTGCCGGAGTGTACTTGATCGCGTTGGAGAGCAGGTTCCCGAGAATTTGTCGAACGCGTCGCGGATCGGTCGCGATTGTCGGCAGGTCGGAGGAAACCGCTACGTTCAAACGATGTCCGGCACGAGCGGCACTTGCTGCGTGTTCGTCCACTGCGTCCTCAATGACCGATGCGATGCGAGTTTCGCGGGGTAGGATGTTGAGCCGTCCGCTTTCGGCGTGAGCCATATCCAGGATGTCGCCGATCAGGGAAAGCAGGGAGTCAGCAGACCGATGGATACTGACAACGCTGTCGGTCTGCGCGGCGGACAACGGGCCCTTGATTCCCTCCTGCAGAAGTTGTGTATATCCGACGATCGCGTTGAGCGGGTTCTTGAGGTCATGAGTGATTCCACGAATCAGACGCGCGCGTGCTTCCACCGCTTGTTCAAGATCAGCCCGCCCACGCTCTGCCGCCGCGGCAAAAAGACGGAGTCCGTGGCCAAGCCAGGCCACGATAAGAACCGCACCAAGAGTGATGATCCCCACAAGGGCGGTGACCCACCTCTGGGCCCGGTTCGTGGCCGCAATCTCGGCCCATCTCTGCTCGGCGACGCTGCTAAGTGCTTCATCCAGCCGAGCCGCACCCATCAGCAGTTTCTCATATTCGGCCGGATGAAAGGGGTCCCCCTCCCCACGCGCACCGGCGGATGTTGACAGAGACCGGTCGATGTCTGTGTGCCAATCGTTCTGAAGGACTCTTAGCGCATTGAATTCCCGCCTGACGTTTGGACCCAACCGGCCCACGCGTGGCTCAAGCTCGTTGTACGCGGACAATTCGTCTGCGAGAGCTGCTCGGTAGCCGGCGATGAGCAGGGTGTCGCGACGCTCAATGAACTCCCGCGCGACCGCTCCCTCCATGGCTAGCGCGAGATGAATTCGAGTCACTATGCTGCGTGCGGGCGTGATACCTAAACGAAGATCTTCGTTCAGCGGCTCCACCAGGCGGGCGCGTAAAACGGGAAGTAAGACGAGGGCGACCAACGCGAGGACGAGCGCCAGTAGGGGAGCCCATGTTCGCCAGCCCGCGTTCGTGATTGAAAGATCCGCTGCCAAGCCACGGTCTCCGAGTTGTTGCTCACGCATCACCCTCCCGGCTGTACGAGACCAACCCTTCTCTCTAACACTGCATGCTAAACCCCTGCGCCAGGATCGACAGCGCAACGACTCCGAAGGTGAGAGTGATGAAAAGATCGCGGTTGAGGAAATCGAATGGAAGTGGAGACGCGAACACGATCGAGGACGCGACTTGAGACTACACACGGTGATAACGCGCGGCGAGGCATGCATGATGCGGCGGAGGGGAGCATCATACCAATTCGAGTCAACTTCATGAGCATTGCTCCCGCTCGGAACGCCGGGCCGCCCAGCGCGCTACCACGCTCAACGGTGATGCACGAGATTGCCACGCAGCTCCGCATCGATTCGAATTACGCGGGATGATGGTACAGGAGCGTCATTGTCGCGCCGCACGCGCGTGGGACAATTTCACCACCTGTGGTACGCTTATAGCATCGCGACTACGCTCATGCGCCTGCTGACACTTGAAACAATTCTCGTCGCTACCGATCTGACGGAGACATCAAGCGATCAGTTGACCACGATGTCGACGTTCTCCAGCGCAATGCCGCTGGCTGGACCGGCGTCACCGTGGAGGGACTCACAGTTACGAATCCAGACCCGGTCACGGCAATTTCACAACACGCAATCGATTCACACGCTGAGCTGGTGACCCTCGGAACGCATTCATCCCGCGAGCACGGCGAATCGATTTGGGGTTCAGTCTCGGCCGGCCGTCACGCGCCGGTTGTCGACGCCAGTTCTACTCGTCCCTCCTGCGATCTGGCGAACCCACGCGCGTGACATCGACCACCTCTGACTCAAACGCGCGGAGATTCCTCACCAGCTTCGCCAGGTCGAAGTTCGATCTCCAACACAACCAGCTCCGCTGACACAGAAACTGACACACGCAGTTCTGAAGCAAGACGGTCTGACCGCACAAATGCGCATCAGACAGTGAGTTACCAAGTCGGGGCGCCCGGATTTGAACCGGGGACCTCCTGCTCCCAAAGCAGGGCATAGAGTATTCAAACCACGACACGTTGTCGGGTTAGCTAGGAGAATTGGGCGTCGGTGCCGTACTTCTCCGACATGAAAACCGGAAAATGCCGGGGGAAACTGACACAGAAACTGACACACCTAACCCCACCTCACGCCTATTAGCCAAACGACCGCGCGGCACAGTGGTTAGGCTGCGGTCGAGAAGACTAGACCTGCGCTTGCCGACATATCGGGCAGCGCCACACTCGATACTGCGATCCGGTGAGACGGCTCCGAACCAACGGGGTCTGACAGTTCTTGCAGAGCAAAACGACTGGCTTACGTATCCGCGCGGGTAGCGGATTGGCCACTTGGTGCCCGTTGCCACAAGGTAAGGAATCGGCATTGCTCTCTCCGATATCGACGAGAACCCCACACTTCGGACACAACGCCCGCAGGGACGCTGGGTCGCCCGGTTTGGGGTAGGCATCCCGCATCAAAAGCGCGAGCTCGGTCCCATCGATTAGCCGGATTTGGTTTAGGTCAGCGAACTCGCGAGCAGGTTGTGTAAACGAAGAGGTTGTCACGAAAACCCCTGAATCCGCGCGTTCGTGAACGACGGCAGAATGGAGTTTCATTAAGGCGGGGCGACCGACCTTGTTGCCGGACGCATACTGCTTCAGTTCGAAGAAGATTGTTTTTCCGTCCTACTGGACTTACCCCAATTTAATGGACGCGTAAATGATAGGACCTATGCTGCCGCCTGCAACTGCTCTTCGTACGCCGCGGGACTGATGTACCCCAACGTGGAATGACGCCGCCTCCGGTTGTACCAGATCTCGATGTAGC
>JBBQAV010000051.1:0-17635 GCA_038316775.1 Gemmatimonadales bacterium
GTCGGCCGAATCGAGGAGTTTCGCGTCCGGCGTGACGAGACATCGTGCCTCGTGGATTCCTATCTGATTGGCGTATCAGCGCTCGTCGCACGCCTGGGGGCGTGGACGCTCGTCCGCCCGATCAGCCGGCTTCTCAAGAGCCGGGAGCTCTATTTGGTCTACGAGGTCCCTTGGCAGGACATGGATCTGAGCGATCAAGAACATCCTCGGCTACGTATTGCCAAGCGCGATCTACGGCACGCTAAGTGATGTTTCTAAACGACAAGACTTATGAGCATCTCGACAACCAACCCCGCGACCGGAAAAACTCTTCGCTCTTTTGAGCCGTATTCTTCCGCGCGCGTGAACGAGGCGCTCGACAAAAGTGTGGCCGCGTATCGCCAGCACCGCCGCACCCCCTTCGCCGATCGCGCGAGCCGAATGCGCAAGGCAGCAGGGATCCTCGAGGCGGAGTGTCGCGAGCTGGGACGGCTCATGACGCTCGAGATGGGCAAGCCCATCAAGGCCGGAATAGCCGAGGCCGAGAAGTGTGCGACGGCATGCACGTATTACGCGGATAACGCGGAGCGCTTCCTGGCTGATCGGCCGGTCGAGATGGAAGGCGGAAAAAACTGGGTCGCGTTTCAGCCGCTGGGTACAGTGCTCGCGATCATGCCGTGGAATTTTCCCTTCTGGCAGGTATTTCGATTCGCCGCGCCGGCGCTTATGGCTGGCAACGTTGGAGTTCTCAAGCACGCGTCGAACGTCCCGCAGTGCGCGCTCGCTATCGAGGATATTTTCCGCCGCGCCGGATTTGCTGACGGAGTGTTTCAGACTCTCTTGATCGGTTCCGATATGATCGATGGCATTATCGCCGACCGGAGGGTTGCGGCAGTCACGCTCACGGGCAGCGAAGGCGCGGGTCGGTCCGTGGCGAGTACCGCGGGGCGGAACCTGAAGAAGACCGTGGTCGAGCTCGGCGGCAGTGACCCTTTTATCGTGATGCCGAGCGCCGATCTCGAGCGCGCGGTATCGACCGCCGTGACTGCGCGCATGATAAACAACGGGCAGTCATGCATCGCCGCCAAGAGATTCATCATCCATGAAAAGATCTACGACGAGTTTCTGAAGAAGTTCGTCGCGCGCGTATCCGCCGTGAACGTCGGCGATCCTATGGACGAAAAGACCGAGCTTGGTCCGCTGGCAACGGCCGCGATCCGCGACGATCTCGACAAACAGGTCAAAGCATCCGTCGCCGCTGGAGCGAAGCTGCTTACCGGAGGCAAGAAGCTGGACGGAGCGGGTTACTACTATGCGCCTACTGTTCTCGCCGATATTCCAGCCAGTGCACCAGCTGCGCATGACGAGCTCTTCGGGCCGGTCGCGTCAGTGTTCAGGGCAAAGGATCTCGCGGATGCAATCCGCATCGCGAATGGAACCACGTTTGGGCTGGGTGCCTCTGCCTGGACGCGCGACAACGCAGAACGCGATCAGTTCGTCGCCGACATCGAGTCAGGGATGCTGTTCATCAACGGCATGGTCGCATCGGATGCGCGCATACCCTTCGGCGGTGTCAGGAACTCCGGCTTCGGCCGGGAGCTCGGCGAGTTCGGCATCCGCGAGTTCGTGAACATCAAGAGCGTGCGCGTCCTCGACGGTCAGGGCGGAAAGAAGTCCGCGACGGAGTGATCAGAGCTCCATCACCAGCCTGACATCGGGATCGAGCTCCGCTACCGCGGAGCGGCGCGTCAGCCACGACACGACGAAGAAAACCAGAAAGGACGACACCATCGCGACCGCCGAAGCCGTGACGCCGGCGGGAAACGTGAAGCCTTTTCGATAGGCTGTCGTCTCCAGAGCCAGCGTGACGATCAACCCTGTCGCGATCGACGCAATCGCGCCGGCACGAGTTGCACCCTGCCAGTTGAGTCCGACCGCGAGCGCCGGTACCAGAGTCGACGCAAAGAGTCCCCACCCGAAGATCCCGAGGAAAGCGACCATTGTCCCCGACTGCTGCGCGGTGATTGCAGCGGCGACAGCAATCAGAATAGTCATCGCCCTGCCCCATCGCAGCTCATTGCTTACGCGCTTTCCGAATGCGATCGGCAAATCGTGCGTCACGATCGCGGCGCCAATGTTGATGAAAGAGTTTGCGGCACTCATGGTCGCGGCTGCTATTCCAGAAAACACGAGCGCAGCGAGAACTATTGGAGTGACGTTGAGCAGAAGCGCGGGCGTTGCCTGATCCGGACTCGCGAGCGGGGCCAGCCGGCCGCTCAGCACGAATGCTTTAACGCCAACACCTACACCGAAGTAAAGGAGAAGCACCAGCACCAACCCAAGTGTCTTCAGCAGCGGATACCACTTTAGCTGCAAAGGATCCCGAAGCATGTAGTACTTGTGCACCGCTTGTGGCTGTCCGAGCGAGCCCATCGAAAAGACGAAGAAGAACGACAGAGCCGCGAGTGGGGTGAGCTTTCCCCACGGGCCGAGGAATTTCGGATCGTGTGAAAGTATCGTGCGTGAGATTTCCCCGAGACCGCCGCCGAAACCAAGCACAAATAGAAAAACCAGAACGGATGCGATGGCCATCAGCGTTCCCTGAAACACATCGTTGTAGATCCCGGCGAGAATTCCTCCCGACGCCGAGTAGGCGAGCGTGACGCCCATTCCGATCCAGATCCCCCAGCCGAGTCCGACGCCGAAGATCGCGTTGATCACTACCCCCATCGCCAGTGCATTCGTCGCCATGTATCCGACGATCCCAACCAAAATCGCGATGGCTGAGAGTCCCTGAGCAGCGGGAGAGCGGTAGCGCGCGCCAATTGCATCGGGAATGGTGATCAGGCTGCGAGCCTCGCCGAGTAGTCTCATTCGTTTGGCCAGCACCCATGCGCCCATGACATTAGTGACGGCCGCTGGAAGCACGATGTACATCGCGCCAAGTCCAACAGCGTAGATGAAACCGGGGCCGCCGATGAACGCGAAGCCGGAAACGGAGACCGACACCGACGCGACAGTTAGCGCGACCAGTCCGATTCCCTTTCCGGCGACAAAGAAGTCGCTCGCTGTCCGCGTTCTCCGCGCTGCCCAGACGCTTATCGCTACTACGACGGCAAAATAGGCAACGCCGACGGCGATGACTGCTGGCTGTGCGGCATTTGGGAGGGCGACCTGAAGGAGAGCGCTAATGCGTCCGATCATGCGGGATGTTCGTCCGATGTCGCGCTTTCGGTCATTTCAGTTCGACTCTGATACTTTCGCGCGAGCACGCGTACCTGCTCGACGTCCTCGGCGTTCAATGTCTGGGTCTCGAACGTCAGCGCGTACGCGACAGGCAGTACGATGATCGGCAACAGTCCGATTCCGTAGATCACGATCGCCGCGCGCGCCGGTAATCCGAGCCAGAGTTTGCTCAGTGGGCCTTCGGTGGCGGGAAGCGCCAACGCCGCACCAAAGCCGATTATCAACACAGCGACGACGAACGCGAATGGAAACTTTAGAGGGCCAACTCCGCTGCGACCGCGCGCCGCTCCGAGAATCATGATCGCGCCAAGCGCGACGGGAATTCCGATCGCAAGTAGCCAGGGCGCCCAACCAGGCGCGCCTCCGGTTTTGAATGCCGCGGCGTATCCTGCGGCAATCGCTACTATGCCGGCGAATAACGCGACCAGAGACGCGCGCCGCGTCACATCGACGCCCTCATTACCTTCTGATCTGACCGGCTCATTTGTGTCCGGGATCAAAGCAGCGCCAGAAGGGCAAACGTGGCGAGCCAATGCTCTCCCGCATAATCGCCTGCTACATGCGGAAGGCTTGCAGCGAAGTGAGTCTTACTTGCTTCGAGCGCAATTCCTCTGCGTGCATCGTTTGCCGGCCACGTCGATGCGATCCCCCGCCAACACCACGCACGGCTCAGATTCAATCCATCGAGGTGAGCAATCTTCCCGTCGCTTCGATCGCTGACGATGGCGGCCTTGAACAACGTCGCCGGCTCTCGCACAGCCAGCCGTGGAAGAAACCTGTCGAGCCAGCTCGGGAATTCACCCGCGGCGAGCACTCTGCGCATGCATTCCGCCTCCATCAGCGCGGGAGAAAGGAAGTCGTCGCCGCCCGGCTCCCACGCCTGACAATCGGCATCGCTCGAGTACCAGACTCGCGCTTTTTGCTCGAGTGATTTTCGAAGCGCTTCGTCGCTGGCGACTTCCGCGTATTCCAGCGCCAGCGTGATCGCGAACGCGCTGTTGAAATGCGTTCCTGCGCGAGTCGGATATGTGGCCTTGGGAAGAAACGCCAAAAAGCGATCTGTTATTTCCTTTGCAAGGGGAGCGAGCGCCGCACTCCACCGACTTCCCTGCTTGCTGTCATGCCGGCTCAGCTCGGCGGCCAGCATCAGCAGCCACGCCCACCCGTACGGACGCTCGAAGATCCCGCGCAGAGGTTGCTTCAGGTATTTGACTTCCGCTCGCACCTTCGCGGCAGTGAGCTGCACGTCGAACAGCGCTTCGATCTTGCCAGCCTCGCGAATGTCCGGGAATAGCCTGAGCAGTGTGGCGAGGAGCCAGTAGCCATGGACGCACGAATGCCAATCCATGCTGCCGAAGAAAACCGGATGCAGCTCCCTCGGCGATTTTACATCCGAGCGCTTGTTCAATACATGGTAAAGCAGGTTCGGATATTCCCGCGTTACATGCGCCAATGCGAGACGCGCGAACTTCGCGCCGAGCTCCGGTGTGAGTGAGGGAGTGTTAACCGTCACCGGCGGAAGACCAGAAAGTTCATGAGCAGGATGTTACAGCCGAGCAGGATGAGCGCGGTTGGAATCTGAACCTTGATCACCGCGTTTTCATCCGGGAGCTCCAGCAGCGCGGTTGGAACGATGTTGAAGTTCGCGGCCATTGGTGTCATCAGCGTTCCGCAGAACCCTGACAACATCCCGATCGCCGCCATGATCGTCGGATCTCCGCCGAACTTCTGCACGATCAGCGGAAGTCCGATTCCTGCCGTCATCACGGGGAAAGCCGCGAACGCGTTGCCCATGATCATCGTGAACGCCGCCATGCCGACGGCGTAGGTCGTTACGACCGCGAATGGATGGTCGAGTGGAATCCACCGTTGAGCCAGATCCGACACGACGTTGCCCACTCCAGCAATCGCGAACAGCGCTCCGAGCGCCGCGAGCATCTGCGGGAGCACGGCCGCCCAGCCGACGGCATCGAGCAGTCGGCGTGCTTCCCTGATTGGCGCGAGCAAAGGAGGCCTGAGCATGATCATCCCAACCGCGAGGGCGATAATCGTCGCGATCGCGAGGGAAATAACCGTCACCTGCTTCACATCGACTACCGCAGCGCCGTTGATGGTGATCCTCTTGAACACCATGGTTCCCAACACCGTGAGAATCGGTATCGTGAGAGCCGGGATGAAGAGCTTGTTTCCCCACCGGCCCGCGCTCGCTTCACGTTCTTCGCGTGTGGCACTCTCGTGCTTTCCCTGCCCGAGGCCGCGAATGCTGGCGACGAGCACCATCGCAATGACGAGAAACCCGCTCGCGAGATCGGGGAGGCGGGAACCCACCAGAAAGGTGATCGCGTAGATGCCCCAGAAGGCGGCGTTGTTGAAGCGGCGCGGATTGGTGTGGTCCCGCCAGTTCACGATTGCAACGCCGGCCATCATCAGGCCCGTCAGCCAGTAGATGTGCTCGAGCGTGATCATGACTTCTCCGCCTTTGCTCCCAGCTCGACGCGCAGCTGCCTGTCGAGCAGCAGCAACCTGGTGCAGTGAATCACGAACGCGCAGATGGCGGTCGGAATCGCCCAGATCGCCAGCTGCGTCGGCTCGACGTGAATTCCGTTCTGGTCGAGAAACCCTTTAATAAGAAGAATCGATCCGATCGCGATGAAGATGTCTTCACCAAAGAAGAGAGCGATGTTGTCGACGGCCGCGGCGTGCGCCCGGATCTTGTGCCGGGTCGCCTCCGGTAGCTCGCCGTACTGATTCTCCGCCGCGCCTTCGGCCATCGGCGCAATGAGCGGCCTCACCATCTGCGCGTGTCCGCCGAGTGACGTGAGGCCGAGTGCCGCGGTGATCTGCCGGATGGCAAAGTAAACGAGCAGAACACGTGAAGTCGTGGCAGCGCGCAATCGGGATACGACGGCGCGCGCACGCTCCTTCAGCCCCGCGTGCTCCAGCAGCCCAATCACCGGCAGGACGAGCCAGACAATCGCCACGTACCTGCTGGTGATGAACGCCTTTCCAAACGCCGCGACTACTTCAAGTGGCCCGAGGCCGCTCGCGATTCCGGTCGCAAGCCCCGCGATCGTCACGACCAGGAGCGGATTCACCCGAAGGACGAATCCGATGACGACAATGACGATTCCGATGAGGGAGAGCATTGGCGAAGGGAATGTATTGCGTAGCCGCTTTCGTCGCGTGGTGACTGACGTCTTTGAGAATCTCGCTGCATCTTATTGTCACATGCTCAATCCTCAGCCCGTTGGCCCATCGATGGCCAAGACCGTTGAAATGAAGCGTTTCGTTCCTGCCGACCAGCCATCGCTGGACGAGCTGGATGCCGCTGCGGCTCTCGTCTATAAGTCGATGCCGCCGACTCCCCAGTACCGGTGGCCACTGTTGGAAGCACGGGTCGGAACTCGTGTCTGGGTCAAGCACGAAAATCACACGCCCACCGGTGCCTTTAAGGTGCGCGGCGGGCTGGTGTATCTCGACGAGATCGGTCGCACCACCGCCAAGCCAAAAGGAGTGATTTCCGCGACGAGGGGAAATCACGGCCAGTCCGTAGGATTTGCCGCGCGTCAACACGGTATACCCGCCGCCGTCGTCGTACCGTTCGGGAACAGCGTCGAGAAAAATGCCGCTATGCGCGCACTCGGCATGGAAGTCATCGAAGAGGGACACGACTTTCAGGCAGCCTCCGACGCCGCCGACAAGATCGCAGCCGAGCGCGCATGGCACCGATTCCCTTCGTATCATCCGCTGCTGGTCAGAGGCGTCGGCACTTACGCGCTCGAGCTGTTCCGGGCGGTCCCCGAGCTCGACACCGTGTATGTCCCAGTGGGAATGGGAAGCGGTCTCTGTGGAGTCATCGCGGCGAGGGATGCACTCAGGCTCCGCACTCGCGTCGTCGCCGTCGTCTCACAGAGCGCCCCCGCGTTCGCCCTCTCGTTCAAGGCGGGCCGCGTCGTCTCGCACGAATCGACCACTCGGGTCGCCGACGGCATGGCGTGCCGGACTCCAATCGAAGCAGCGCTCACCCTGGCTCGACGCGGAGCGGAGCGCGTCGTCATGGTGAGTGATGACGAAGTCGAAGCAGCGATGCGCGCGCTGTTCGCGGACACACACAACACCGCGGAGGGCGGGGGCGCCGCCGCCCTGGCAGCGTTGCTTCAGGAGAAAGGGAAAATGCGCGGCCGCAACGTCGCGGTTGTGCTCTCCGGCGGCAACGTGGACACGACGCTATTCAGCCGCATTCTCAGCGCCGATTGAGAAGACTCCGTTAGTCGCATCGAGCCTGATGACTCCAAACTGGCCTGCGCCGCGCTTCAGGCGGGCATTTCGTGGTGAAGGGTGGGTGAATCCGGCCCGTTCTGCGCCGAACCGGATTCAACCCTATCTCAGTGACCTACCTGAGACTGGTCCCGGGAGGCTGCCCGAGACTGCTCCCTGCCAGACACGCCTGGTCCGTTCCGTCGATTACTGCGCCAAGGCGGCGACTCCTTACTGACCAGGCCCCGGAGGACTTCCAGGCTTTCCAACGACATTCCCGGCGTCCGCCGCGGTCTTCAGGAGGAGGCTGCCCGCGACGATCCCTGCCACGAACAATCCGGTGTTGAGCGCCGAGAATTTTCGCAGCTGAATGCGGTACACAGCGGATGTGGGAACCGTCACGTGCTCTCCGTGCCACGTCTCTTCAACTCCATTCAAACGCGTGAGACCAGTGACACCGAAGACGAGAGCAGAGTCGGACCGCGCGCTGACAATTCCCTCGAGCGTGCTGCCGCGCGGACCCACCTGTCCGGTTATCGACTGCGAGCCTGCTTCCGTCAGCTCGACGCGCACTGGCGCCATGAGCGATGCGTCTCCAACCGCTGTATTACGGTAGGTGTAACAGCCGCACAGCAGAAACGCGCCAGCAGCTTTCAGTTTCATTGTCCAAGGCAGACGTTGCCGAAATCATCCGTTGCATTCGCTGGATCCGCCGCGTTGCGCGTCGGTTGATCCTGCGCAGACGGAATGTTCGGGTTGGTCTGCCGTTCCAGCGCATCGTAAAACAAGCGCCCCGGAATTTTCAGTCCGGCAACTGTCGGAGTGAGATTCGGGAAACACGTTCTTCGATAGTCCGTCCACGCCTGCGTGTGAACGAAGAGGGTGATGTACTTCTCCGTCAGAATCTCGCGCAGAAGAGCGGGACCCACCCCGGCGCCGGTCGCTATGCCATTGGCCGCGCGATACCTATTAAGCTGAGCCAGCGCCTCCACCTGCCCGCCGGTTCGGTACGCCGCCTCGGCCCAGATGAGCGAGTTCTCGTCGGCACTGAAAATCGGTTGAGGATAAGTCGGCGTATCCACGTCGCCGAAATCGACCTGAGTACCCACGCCAGGATCGACAGCACCGGCGAAATAGACCGGACGGCGCGGGTCGTTTCGCGCCTGCATCAGGTTCCATAGAAACGCATCCGGCTGTGCGTACCCGTTCCTTTGTTCGTTGGTGAACTGATAAAAGAAATTCGTCTCGCCGCCGCGGCCGGACCAAACGGAGTGGTAGTCACCAGCAGCCGTCTGAATTCCAAGACGTGCCTCCGTCAGCGCTTGCGCGTACGCGCCGGGCCGCACCTCGGCAGTATTGAGATAAAGCCTCGCCTTCATGCTATGCGCGAGCGCAGTCCATCTGGCCGCGTTCCCTCCGTACACGAGGTCCGCGGGACCGGGGCCGGAATTGGTAGCGGCGGTACTGGCAAGGTTTACGATTGCCTGGTCCAGCACGACCTGCAGCGAATCGTATACCTCAAGCTGGCCGGTGAGCGTCGGATTGCCTCCCTGCAGCGCGCCCTTATAAACCAGGTCGCCGAAGTAATCCGCGCCCAACCCGATCACCATTCCTTCCAGTACCTGAGCGACGCCGACCATCCGAAAATCCGCGGCGTCTGTTGACCGCTGGCGAAGTTTTCGAATGTCTACGAGTCCCCCAGCTCCGTACATCGCGCTGTGAAACCCGTTGGTGGCATTCTCGTCGATCGCGTACTGGTACAGCGGGATGTACTGCGACTGTGCCCCCAGGATCTCCTGGGTGAACATCGCGGACAGTCGGGACAAGTCGCTGTTGTAGAGCGCCCAGGTCCCCGACTGAATCCCCACGAAAATGTTTCTGTTGGTGACGATCTGCGGACGATTGGGATCGTTGCTGAGCTCCCCGCCCGACAGAAAGTCCTTGCACCCGGCAGCGCTCGAGACAACGAGCGCTGCCAGTGCGACACTTCGCAAATATTTTTTCACGGTTTCGATCTCCGGGGATCAGCGGTTGAGACTGAACGAGAGCACGAATGAGCGGGTCTGCGGATTGTTGAAGTAATCCGTGCCCTGCGTCAGCCATTCGGCCCCGCCGAGGTTGGCCTCAGGATCGAGACCCTTGTATTTGGTCCACGTCTTCAGGTTGCGACCGGCGATTCTCACGTCGATCGTGCTGAAGTTGAATCGGTCCTTGAGCCACTGCTGATCGAACGAATAGCTGAGACTCAGCTCGCGGAGCTTCACGAAACTCCCGTCTTCCACGAACTGGGCGCCGGTCGTTCCGAATCCACCGCCTTCACCGAGGAACCAGTCCTGCCACTGGTTCGGAGTCGAGAACGCGACGGTTCCCGCGCCTGGGCCGGCGACGTGAGGATACACGTCGGTTGCCCAGTCTTTTCCGAAGGTGCCGGTGCGCTCGCGCACCAGCGTCTCGTCGAGCGTTCCGAAACGGAGCAGAATGCCCCTCGTTCCGTTCCAGATCGTGAGTCCCTTGCGAACGTCGGCCAGCGCGCCAAGCGTCAGCTTTCCGAGCTTGGCGGTAGTGCTGTATCCCATGCTGTACTTCGGATTTGGATTCGCGATCACGCGATCCGTCGGATCCGCAACCGGCAGGCCGCCGGCGGTAATGAACAGCGCACCGTTGGCGAACGTTCCGGGTGAGGCTGGGGTCAACCGGCACTCTGCGTCTATGTCATTGACCGTTCCGTCGCCGTCGTAATCGATGTGCAGACCGCGTCCGCACCGGATGAAGTCGAGTCCACGAACGACACCTACACCTGCCCCTGTCGTCGCGGAGCCAATGGCGCCAGTGAAACCTTCGTTGTTGAAGGCCACGAACTCAGCGCCGGCCAGGCTAACCACGTTGTTGCGATTCCGCCCGTAATTCACGCCGAGCTCCCACGAAAACCTGGGACCGGTGAAAGGCCGCACGTTCAACACGACCTCCTCGCCCTTGTTCGTAACGACGGCGGCGTTGGCGAACCTGCGGAAGTAACCCGTCGCCGCGGTGCTGGTTGGCTGCCTGAGAATCACGTCGGTCGAGCGCTTGTTGTAGTGCGTAACGCTCAGGTCGACGCGCTGATTGAGGAATCCAAAGTCCAGACCGTACTCGTTCTCGCGCGAACGCTCCGGCCTCAGACTGTTATTCCCCTGAGTGATATCGGTTGTGACGCCGGGCTGGCTGCTCTGCGAGGTGTTGATCAGATCACCGTAGCCGGAGCCGAACAGGATCTGTTCCTGGAAAGCGTCGACCGTGCCGTAGACCGTCGGCTCGCGGCCGGTTTCACCGTAAGCCAGGCGCAGTTTTCCGAAACTGAACGCACCGGTTTGATCGGTGTTCCCCAACGCGTTCGTGAAGATCCACGCCAGGCTCGCCTTCGGGAAGTTGTGACGCCGCTTGGAGGCGCCGAAGGTCGAGAACCCATCGTTGCGGATACCAAGCGTCAGGAATAGCTGGTCGTACAAGTCGGCAGTACCCTGCGCGAAGTACGATTCGACGTGCTGAAGCTGCCGCGCCTCAAATGGGTTCCAGCTTACCGTGTTCTGCAGCGCGAAGGGTTGAGGCGCAATCAGTGTGGTTCCAAGAACGCTCGTCAGCCTCTGCCGCCTGGAATTCAGGTTCTGGCCCAGAGTCAGAGTGGTGCCGATGTTGGGTGACCACGATGTCGACGCGATAGCAATCAGGTTGTGATCGATCTCGAGGTTGTTGACATCGAGCCGCACGACGCGCCCCGTCGGAAACCCCGACGCGCTCTGTGGCAGCGATTCCAGGCGCCAATCGTTGTAGTAGTCCCCTCCCAGCGTGTACTTCACGGCCAGCCAGGAGAGCGGATTGTAGTCGAGGTTTACGTTCCCGATGAAACGACCGAGCTCACTCCTGTTGCCGTCGCTGTTTGCCGTGAAGAAAGGATTGTCGTACGACCGGGTCCGCGTCTCGCTGCCGAGCGCGGGGCGAGGATAGCGATAGGAGCGGTGCAATCCGTTGCCGGGGTCGAGATAGATCCGGTTGTCGAATTCCGGCGGCGTACGAAGCGCACCCAGGAGGAGTCCCGAGGTATTCGATCCTTTCTGTACGTACTTCCCGCGGGTATCGATGTAGCTGAAGTTGCCGCCGACATTGAGTCGCGTATTGAGCTGGTGTGTGCCTTTCAATCGCAGGCTCGCACGATTGTACTTGTTGTTCGGCCCGACGATCATTCCATCCTGCGCGGTCAGGCCTCCGGAGAGGTAGAACGTTGTGCGATCGGTGCCACCCGACATGCTCAGGTTGTTGTCGACCGTCCTGCCGGTGTCGAAGATCTCCTTGCCGTGATCAAACGTTGGAGTTCCGGCTGCAAGAGCTGGCCCCCAGGATGCGTTTTGAAGCCCTCCCGCAGCGCAGCCTACCCTTGCGCAAACGAACGGAATCCCGTCCAGCCCTTGGCCATACTGGCGCTGGAGTGGCATCGTCCTGATGACTTTGTCGAACGTCGACGTCGATTGCATCGTGTAGCGCGTCGGACCGCTGTGACCGCGTTTGGTCGTGATCAACACCACGCCGTTTGCAGCCCGGGCGCCGTAGATGGCGGCGGCCGAAGAGCCCTTGAGGATGTCGATCGACTCGATGTCGTTCGGGTTGATATCCGCCGCGCGATTCTGCGTGACGTCTCCACCAGCGCCTGGCTGATTCAGCGTCAGTGTCAGGTCCGTCGAGATCGCCTGATTGTCGATTGGTTGGCCGTCGACGACGAACAGCGGCTGGTTGGTACCAAGGATCGTCGCCGATCCGCGAATCTTGACGGAGCTCCCGGCGCCTGGGTCGCCGCCTTGAGAGCGGACCTCGACGTTGGGCGCTTTGCCCGCAAGCGCGTTGACGACGTTCTGGGGCTCCGACGAGCGCCGCACGAGCGAGCTGTCGACGGTGTTGATGACGTTGCCCAGCTTCGCGCGCGTGCTCGACGTACCCGCTCCCGTAACCACGACTTCGTCGAGGTGGAGAGGATTGAGCGGCAGCACGAAATCGATCGCTATGGGTCCTGCGTTCAGTGTGACCGGCGTGCTCCTCGCGCTGTAGCCGATCAAACGCGCTGTGAGCGGTACCGTTTGGCCGGTGGCACGAGCGACCGGGACGGTAAAGCTGTAACGACCCGTCGCGTCGGCCTGCGTCCCGAGGCTCATGCCTTCGAGGAAGACGGTTGCATTCGGGACCGGCGTCCCGCCCTCACTGGTGACCCGCCCGGATATCGTGGTCTGTGCTGCTGCCAGAGCGGGAAGCAACGCGACCAGAAATCCTCCGGCAAAAAAACGAGACTTTCTCTTCATATCACACCCTCCGTTGCGCGGTCGCGGAAAGCGGCGCGCGCGGTTTAGTGTTCCGCGAACACTGGTACTCGCAATGTGAGAGTGAGTACGGGGGCGTGATAGAGTTTTGGAGTGCCGAAGTTGTCAGGCATTCGTAGCGAAATTGTATACATATAAAAAAGGTTCGAATGGATCGTCCGCGTCGCGCGCGCGCCGGCAGTTGTCGGACGGTTCGTTAGCCCGGCGTAGACGTCGTCAGTATCCACTTTGAGATATTGTTTACAATTCGCATACATCTCCCGTTGGGCGGGAACCGCGCGGACGGAGTATTGTATGATCGAAGGCCACCCGTCCAATACGATGTCTATCTACGGTCACATGCGATCCTATGGAGTTCGCCCATTTGTGCTTGGCGGGGCGCTGCTCGGCATCGTGGTGGTTTCCGCTCTCGCGGTGCGGGAGTCGATGGTCCACGCGCGGGAGCGCAAAACCGCGGCGGAGCGTACTGTCAGGGACTACGCGATGTTCGCGAGCTACCTCTATACCACTCGCGCATATCTCTTCGCCCGGGAGCGGTCACGAGCGTTCGACCCCATTCATCCGGGTGACCCGTGGGTGCGGGGCCAGCTGCCGCCGGTGACGGCGCTCGCCGCGATCCCCGACACCATGGAGAAGTGTGGACCGCGCGACAAGTGGCCGGTCTACAGGTTTCGCCTTGACCTGCCCTCACGCGCGATCACATTCGCGGGGACACGGCCTGTTCCCGAGATCGAGAAGATCATTCGTGACTCGATTCCAGCCCTGGCCAATGCGCAGTGGGTCAAGGGCGCCGGCTTCGGTTATCTCTTTGTCGACCCACCGGGTGGGAGAGAAACCATCGCGTACTCGGCGTCGGTCGATACCGCCAACTCTGTAATCGCGGTCTACGGCTATCGTTCCTGTTATGGAGTGCGTGATACCGCGGATTACTCGCTCATGTACCGTATAGTGAAGGTGCTGCCGCCGATGGTGCCGGGTTACGTCGAGGAGGGAACTCGATCAACCCTCACTGGTGCTCGCGGAGATTCGTCCGAGAAGATGATGGCGGGCAAATGGCCTATGGGCATGCCCGCCGAGTCGTTGCTGACGCTCACTATCACCGACACCAGGGATAGAACGATTTACCAGATGCCCAAAGGCAGCGCACGGTCCTCCAACTACTATGGTGTGGCTCCGCTGGGATATGTAGGAGGCACGCGGTATTGGGTCGCACTTCGCCCTGATGTGGCACGGCTTCTGGTTCAGGGTGGCATTCCGGAATCGCGCCTCCCGGCGTCGTGGATCCTGCTCGCCGGCAGCATCGTGCTCGCGATCGCGGGCTTTGCTTCTCTGCGCAGCGAGATCCGCCTCGTCAACTCGCGCCAGCGGTTTCTCGCCAACGTGTCGCACGAGCTGCGCACGCCGCTGCAGCAGATCCTGATATTCGTGCAGCTCCTCCGACTCGGCCGCACGCGAACCGAGTCGGAGCGCGAGCACTCGCTTGAGATCATTGAGCGCGAGACTCACCGTCTCATCGCACTGTCGAATTCCGTTCTCTCGGCGACGAAGCGTCAGGGCCAGCTCAAATCCACGCCCGTGGATGTCGGCGACGTCATACAAACCGCGGCCGATTTTTTCGCACCGCTCGCGGATGCGCGAAAGATGCGCGTGGAGGTCGACGTTCCGGACCACGCAGTGGCACGCGGCGATCCCGGCGCGCTTCGCCAGATTCTCGTCAACGTGCTCGACAACGCGGCCAAGTACGGCCCCACAGGGCAAACTATCACGATCGGCGTACGTAAGGAGGGGAAGATCGTGCGGCTCTGGGTGGACGACTCGGGGCCGGGAATCCCTGTGTCGCAGCGCGACAAAGTCTGGGAGCCATTCTTCCGAATCGATGGCACTTTGGACGACAGCACCGGCGGCGCGGGTCTCGGACTCTCGATCGTGCGCGATCTTGCAATCGCGATGGATGCGGAAGCCGATCTATCCGAGTCGCCGGCTGGCGGAACGCGCTTCACGCTTGTACTTCACAGCAGTCAAAACGGATCACCACCATGACGCACGCATGGCAGCCGGTTGGAACAGAAGCAGCGACGGATCACTCCATCCTCATCATCGAGGACAACGAGACGCTCGCGCTCGGCCTCCGCAACAGTCTCGAGGTCGAAGGATATAAAGTCGAGTGCATTGCGGATGGAAGCGACGGTCTCGCATGGCTCGAGGAACACAGTCCTGACCTCGTCGTGCTTGACCTCATGCTCCCGGGCATGAATGGATTCGAGGTGTTGCGGCGTTATCGAGGTCGCGGGGGATCCGCGGCGGTGCTCATTCTTTCAGCGCGCGATCAGGAAGTGGACAAGGTGCAGGGTTTCCGCATCGGCGCGGACGACTACGTGGTCAAGCCGGTCGGCGTGCTCGAGTTCCTCGCGCGCGTTGAAGCAATCATTCGCAGGCTGTCGCCGGCGGGCAAGACATCAGCGGCGGGCGATGGGGTGAGAGTCACCCAGCATCGATTCTCAGACGTGATGGTCGATCTGCGCACGAGAACGGTTGTTCGAGGAGGAAAATCGGTCGATCTGAGTCCGATGGAATTCGATTTCCTCGCTTTCCTCATCGAGTCCGGCGGCGACATCGTGTCGCGCGATACGCTGATGCGTCAGGTCTGGCGATATAGCATGGGCGTGACTTCACGCACTGTCGACCAGCATGTGGCGCGGCTGCGAAACAAGCTGGAGCCGGACCCGGCGCAGCCGCGCTACCTCATCACCGTGAGGAAAGCTGGGTACCGCTTTCAAGGGTAGCACTGCTGTTAGCGCCTATCGCAAAACAAAAACAGGTAAGGGGTGCCAAGTATTGGGTACGAGGGATGAGGAGGTGTTCCCTCTGACCTCTCACCTCGCACCCCTCACCTTTTTTGCAGTTGCTTTTCCAACAACTGCGACGCGCCTATTCGGTTTTCCGGTGGTAATACAAATCGTAGGTAGTCGTCCAGGTCTTTCCGCCGTCGGTTGAAGTCTCCGCGTGTTGGCGGACAGTCTCCTTGTCGACCGGCGAAAAGGTGAGCCGGCCAACCGAGTCCGGCTTCGCGTCGTTCTTCTCGAAGAAGATCAGACTCTTGCCGTCGAACTCGCTGCCGCGAAACTCGGTCACCTGGCCATCCTGTCCGATCCAGTACTGCTGCCACTGCCGGATCCGTGGATTGTAGGCGTTGAGGCTCTTGCCGTTGCCGCCGTTCAGGCTGGTCCAGTTCTCGAGCAGCGCACACCCGCCGCTCACCGATTGAATCACACTCTTTCCCTGCGGAGATCCGCTCTTCGTGGCGACATCCCACTCCCCGATCCAGAAATCGAACCGGTGCCTCTCCGGCTCGTTGGGGCACGGCATAGGCGCGCGCTTGGGGGGAGTCGTTTGGGCTAATGTTGTGCTCGCCGCTGCCGTGAGCGCGAGCATCCCAAGGAATAATGAGCGCAGTTTGGTCATTGAGTGAGTCCGTATCGAGGGACGAGCGAGTCCGTGCTGCCTGAGCCTCAAGGCTATCACCGCGTCCAATTGCGCACTGTCTACGAAACGTAAAGAAATCGCGAACGACCCGGACTTGACTAGCCCCGGATTGTTTTGCCCTTTTCCTGCCGTCCGGAGGTCAGGAAATGAGATACGTCGCTATTGTCGCCGGTGTTCTCGTCGCGATCGTTTTGATCGTGTTGGTGATCGGGTGGAGCCTTCCCGTCAAGCATCGCGCTACAGCCGATGCAACACTCAACGCGTCCCCACAATCGTTGTATCAACTGATAACCGATGTCGATCGCATTCCGGAGTGGCGAAACTCGGTGAAGAATGTCGAGCGGCTGCCGGATAGTGCCGGGAAAAAGCGGTTCCGTGAAGTCGGAGGCAACGGCTCCATACTATATGAAATTCAGGAAGCCGTTCCCAACCAGCGACTCGTTACGAAGATCGCGGATCCATCGCTGCCATTCGGTGGACGCTGGACCTACGAGCTGAGTCCCCGAGGCGATTCCACAACGCTGAGAATTACGGAGGACGGAGAGGTCTACAATCCGGTATTCCGATTCGTGTCGCGCTTCGTGATGGGACATACCGCAACTATGAACAAGTATCTGGATGACGTGCGGCATCACTTCGAGAAGACAACCACTTCCGGCACTTAGATCAGCCGCATATACCGGCAGGAATTCAGCAAAACGAGCGTCGTGAAGGAGAGCGCAACGAGTGCGGCACCAAGTACGACGAACGGCGGACGCGTCCTCGTCCTGCATTTGGCGGCAGCCATCCTTCCCATGAACAACGCTCGGCCGGCGTTTCAGCCCGCTGCGCGAGAGCCTCATGGGAAACGACAATGCTAATCGCGCACAGAGCGAGTTCGATCCGCCTCAAGGCCGAGGATCCAGACATCATGACCGACGTAGCTTGCCCAATCCCTGAGCGGCCGCCTGTCGAACATGCTTCTCCGGATCGTGAAGCGCTCGCGTGAGCGCCGGACCAGCGCGGGGATCGCTGATGTTCCCAAGGGCGGTTGCCGCACCCTGACGAACGTGCTTCTCCTTGTCAGTCACCGCGACCAATAACGCCGGCATGGCAGCTTCGTCGCGAAGCTCCGCCAAGGACCACGCCGCAACTCGAAGCAGCGATACTTCAAGGGCAGAAGCTGTAACTCCTTCCCCCTGGTGCTTAATAAGAGGCGCCGGTCAGAATCGAACTGACGAATAGCAGATTTGCAGTCTGCCGCCTTACCACTTGGCCACGGCGCCGTGCAACAAAGCTATCCGGTCCTGAGCCCCCAGAGCAATCGGGCCAGCAGGATACCGAGCGCCAAC
>JBBQAV010000052.1:0-17250 GCA_038316775.1 Gemmatimonadales bacterium
CTGCTGAAAAACATCTTCAGGCTCGAGTCCAGCGTGTTCCACGACATCGAGTATTCGGGACCGAGAAGCTCGGCCGACAACCTCAGTCCCGCACCCACGAAACTCCACGACGTCGTAACCTCGCCCACCAGCGGCTCGCCATCCTCCGATTCGTACTCGATCGTGGCTCGGGCAAAGTCCTCGGACGGGCGTTTGGTGTAGTCGACTTCCTTTCCCATCGTGTCGGAAAGCTGCTTCGCGTATTTGGGGCGCGACCACTTGAGCGAGGCGATGTGGGCGCTGATCCGGACGGGCTTGATCGAAGACCGTGGCGATCCGGGCTTGGTGAGGAGATGCCGCACCACTTCGACGGAATGACACATCATGTCGTTGAGGACGCCGCCACCCTGAAGTGCCCCCTGCCAGAACCAGGGCATGTGCGGCCCGCTGTGCTCTTCCGCCGCGCGAGCGAGGTATGGCCGTCCGGTGATCGAGGCGCCTCGGGCCCAGATCAACTCGCGGCCACGCGTGATGTCCGGGGAGAAAAGCTGGTTTTCGAGATACCCGGTGTTGAGACCGACGCTTTTGGCGAGCTCGGCCACCTTCTTTGCTTCGGCCAGGTTCCGGGCGAGGGGCTTCTCGCAGGCGACACCCCTCAAAGTCCCGGCGCCGCTTTTGATCGCGGCGACAATCTCTTCAAAGTTGGCGATACGCGCCTGATTCGGACCACACACCCAGAGCGCGTTGATCGCGGGATCGGCGACCATGTCACGGATGGATTTGTACGGACGCGCCTCGCCGACATCGAGCTCTCGCGCCAATGCCGCCGAAGAAGCGGCATTTTTCTCGTTGGGACTCCACACCCCGCGCACGTCGATCTCGCGTACCGATGTAAGCGACTGGATGTGGAAGCGTGCGTTGAAGCCGCTTCCAACGAAGCCGATGCCGAGACGTTCTGAGCTCATGTCATTCGCGGAAAGTAGGGTTCGCGATCAGGGTTCAATCCGGAGTCAGCCGCTGTTTTTTTCTGTCGAACTTTGCGTAAGTGACGCCCAGCTTTTTGAGTGCGGCGGGCGGGCAGCCGTTCCAGCCGGGAACGAACAGGTTGCCCTGATACTTGAGATCCTTCACTCCGACCTGACTGGACCAGAACCCCGACGAGGTCAGATCGCGGAAGCGGTTGAAGAAGCTCACGCCGTCCGCCATCGACGCCGGCGCGCGCGCCGGCCAGGCGATGTCGTTGAGGATCGACTCACGCTGTGATCGCGTCGCGTCAGCGAACGGCTTGCCGAATCTGCTGCTCGATTGCGCGTCGATCCACGTGAGGCCGGCCCGCATCCACTTCTGGCTGTTCGGCCGGTCGGTCATGGTGAAATCCATGAACTCGGGAACGCCGGCATCGCTGGCGCTGCCCGACCTCTCGTCTCGCGGGATGATCATGTCCGCGAGGATGCGCACGGTCCGGAGTTCCGCGGGCGTAAAGAACTTGGGCGCATACGGAGTTCCTTCAGCGGCTGCTCGAAGCGCTGTGTCCACGAAGCGCCGAGTTTTTTCCTGTTCCGCGGTGGGCCAGCTGAGAAAGGCGGCGACCGGTAGTGACGCGAGCAGCTGCACCGCGTCGCGCCGGCTCATCTCCTTCGCCGGCTCTTCCGGGTTTTCGCTCACAGGCTTTTCGTTCTCGATAGACATCAGAGTGTCCCCCGCTTCCGTTCCTGTGCGATGTACTCGCTCGTGCGCATTGCCAGAGCGAGGATGGTCCATGTCGGGTTCTTGTCGGCCTGCGACACGAACGGCCCGCCATCCGTGATGAACAGATTCTTCACGTCGTGCGCGCGGCAGTTCGGGTCCAGCACCGACTTAGAGGGATCGGCGCCCATTCGCGTCGTTCCCAGCTCGTGAATGATCTCTCCGCCTCTGGCGATGCCATAGCCTTTGGCCTGCTCGGGCATCTTGTCGACAACCTGGCCGCCCATCTGTTCCACCAGCGCGCGGAATGTCTGCTGCATGTGGCGAACCTGGTTGTACTCGTAGTCGGTCCACTGCCAGTGGAAGCGAAGCACTGGAATCCCGTATTTGTCCTTCATGGCGGGATCGAGCTCGCAGTAGCTCTTGTCGTTCGGAATCATCTCGCCACGACCGGCGAAATAAACCTGCGCGCCGTAATACCTGCGGTAGTCTTCCTTCAATGACTTGCCGTAGCCGCCACCGCCGGGATATCGCTGAATTCCACCCATGAATCCGTAGCTGGGTGGATTCAGCCCGCCGCCCACCTCGATGTGATATCCGCGCGGGAAATCGAGCTTCTTGTTGTCGACCCACCACGGCATATAAATGTGATTCCCGCCGACGCCATCTTCGTTGTGCGGGACGTGGTCGACCATTTTGGGTATGAATCCGGATACGTCGGTGCCAGTGGTGTCGGTGAGATACTTGCCGACGACTCCGCTGGAGTTGGCGAGACCGTTCGGGAATTTCGGCGACTTGGAGTTGAGCATCAGCCGCGCCGTCTCGCACGCACTCGCCGCCAGGACGACGACTCGCGCGCTTGCCTGTCGCTCGGCGCCGGTCCTCGTATCGATGTAGGTCACCCCGTTGGCGAGTCCACGACTGTCGACGGTCACCTCGCGCGCCATCGCGTTCGTCACGAGTGTCAGGCGGCCTGTTTTGAGCGCCGGCGCGATCAGCACGTTGGTCGATGAGAAATTCGAGTTCGTCTTGCAGCCGCGGTTGCACTGGCCGCAGTAGTGGCACGCCATGCGTCCGTTGTGTGCCTTCGTGATTATCGATAGACGCGACGGAATGCACGTGACGTTGAGACGGTCCGCCGCATCCTTGACCATGAGCTCGTAGCAGCGCGGAGGAGGAGGAGGCAGAAAATATCCTCCCGGATGGTTCGGCAGGTTTTCATTCGTGCCGAAGATCCCGATCAGCTTGTCGATGCGATCGTAGTACGGCGCGAGATCCGAGTATGCGATCGGCCAATCGTCGCCCAGACCGTCGCGGCTCTTCGCCTTGAAGTCGTCGGGACCGAAGCGCAGCGAGATCCGACCCCAGTGATTGGTGCGTCCGCCCACCATTCGCGCGCGCCACCATCTGAACTCCGTACCTTCCGCTACGGTGAACGGCTCGCCCTGGAGGTCCCATCCTCCAACGCAGGCGTCGAATTCACCGAATGGTCGATCGGGGGTCGATGCTCCTCGCCGAGGGGACTCGTACGGCATCTTGAGCATCACGGAGTCCTTGGTGTTGTCCCAGGGTCCGCCGGCTTCGAGGAGGAGCACGTTCGCTCCGGCACGTGTAAGGACGTAGGCAGCCATTCCACCCCCGGCGCCCGACCCCACGATGCAAACATCGTAATTCTTCCGCTGTGGCAGCGGCTGACCGGAGCCCAAAATCATGCAAATCCGCCGTTGAGGACACGAGAAAGTACGACCCGCCGGGGCAAGGCACTAGGCCCCGAAAAGACCATATTTGTGTGCATCGGTAAACGTACGTTAGGGGGAGAAACACGGACCCAGGGGCCTCGCAGAAAGGTGACGTTAGAGGGCGGAAACCCGTCTTCTTACTGAGCGAACACTTACGCCAACCGGTTCCGCGCTTGCCCATGACTTTTACGAGTGACAGCGCGAATCAGTATCGAATCGAAACGACTCGAAAGCCGGTGATCCTTACAATGTTGGGCGGCGAAGAGCTCCGTGGAAACGTGTTCATCCACCTTTCCTCGTATCGACCGTTCGAGCTCCAAGACGTGTCCGAGCTGTTCAACTCCGACACGCCATTCCTTCCGCTGGAGCTCGAGCATTCCGAAGTGATTCTCATCTCGAAGGAACGCGTAGCCGAAGTGGCCGCGGATCGAGGCGAAGAACCCTCGGACCAGCCACCCCGCGAGCCACGAACGGCCACGGCCCTGCTTCAGATCGTTCTGGTCGGAGGCGAGGTTCGCCTCGGTTCCATCCGGCTCGAGGCTCCGCCCGACCGGGCGCGCGTGCTCGACTACCTGAACGCGCTCAAGTCGCGGTTTCTGACTCTCTATACGTCAAACGAAGCGCGCCTGATCAATCGCTCCCTGATTGATCGCGTTCGCCCACTGGACTGAAATGCCCCAGCTAGATCGCTTTCTCAACCTGCTCGTAACCAACAACGCTACGGCGCTCACACTGTCCGAAGGCGATGTTGCCTCGTTGATCATAAAGGACGCACCGCGACCCGTGATGAAGCAGTCGCTCACAGGCGCGCAAATCCTGACCCTGGTGCGGGAGATCACGCCGCCGAACCTGCAGCATTCTGAGGACACACAGGAAGACGTCCGCTTCGAGTACTCGTCCGCTGACGGAGCGTTCGAGGTCGCGTTGATCAAGAACGGTAAGGTTTCCGTTCGGATCGCGCCGAAGAGCGCGTCTGCCAACGGCGCAAAGCCGGCCGCTGCGCCGACCCCGCCGGCTGCACGTCAGGCCGCGGCCCCGCAGCAGGCAGCCCCGAAAGTGGCCCCACAAGCGCCAGCTCCGCGTTCAGAATCGCGTGTTGAGACGCCCGTCGTCGAAACAGCCGGCGTCAGTGTTTCTGATGATCGCGCGCTCCAGAAGATCGAAAGTCTGCTCCGGTCACTGATAAGCAGCAAAGCGTCCGACCTGCATCTTCGGTCCGGATCGCCGCCGCTGCTTCGTGCAAGCGGCGAGATTGCCACGATGGCGGGCGAAGCCGCGCTGAGCTCGAATGAGATCGATGCGCTCCTTCACGCGGTGATGCTCGAGCAGAACCGAATAGAGTTTAAGGAGATCGGAGACACCGACTTCGCGCACGAAATCCCAGGCATTGCCCGCTTCCGCGGCAACGCACTTCGCGAGCGTAAGGGTACGGGCGCCGTGTTCCGTGCGATCCCTGCCGCCGTAGTTACGGTCGAGCAGATGGGAATCTCACAGGAAGTTCAGCGCCTTTGCCACCTCACAAAGGGTCTCGTGCTCGTAACGGGTCCGACGGGTTCCGGAAAATCGACTACGCTCTGCGCACTGATCGATCTGATCAACCGCACGCGAACGGATCACGTCATCACGATCGAAGATCCGATCGAATTCGTTCACGAGAGCAAGAAGTGCCTCATCACGCAGCGGCACGTCGGCGTCCACACGTCGTCGTTCAAGCACGCCCTGCGCGCGGCGCTTCGTGAGGATCCGGACATTGTGCTGGTCGGCGAGCTCCGTGATCTCGAGACGGTGTCGATGGCGATCGAAACGGCGGAGACGGGTCACCTTGTCTTTGGAACGGTTCACACGTCGACCGCTGTCAGCACAGTGGACCGCATCATCGATCAATTTCCACCCGACCGTCAGGCTCAGATTCGCGTAATGCTCTCCGAGTCGCTGAAGGGTGTCATTTGCCAGGTCCTCTGCAAGAAGATCGGCGGCGGCCGTGTGGCCGCGCGCGAGATCATGCTTTCGACGCCATCGGTCTCCAACCTCATTCGCGAAGGCAAGACCTTCCAGCTGCCGTCCGTGCTCCAGACATCGCGCAAACTGGGAATGGTCACGATGAACGATGCGCTGATCGAGCTCGTCGACTCGAACCAGGTCGAGCCGCAGGAAGCGTATCTGAAGGCGACCGATAAAGTCGGTATCGTCCACATGCTGAAGCAGCGTGGCAAGGACGTGAGCTTCGCGAACGTAGAGGACGCGAAAGCGGCCGGCGCAGCGGCGGCGGAAGCGCCGGCCAAGGCCGGCAAGCGCTAGCTCAGGGACTTTCCTGGGCGGTATCCAAACGCATCTGTCTCGCTGACGCGGAGTCGGCGGACTTCATCGCTCTCTTGACCGCCTTCGCTCCTGGAATCTGCGAGTTGGCGACAATGCTGTCTTTTTCGCGTTGGCTGAGCACTGGCTTGGTCTCCGGCTCATCCTTCGTGCAGCCGGCTAGAGCGAGAGCGACGATGGCACCAGCCAGTGCGAGTCCGCGGTTCGTCATCATGACCTCGATATCAAATGGGCGTGTTGGACGAGAGCTGTCGTACTGGCTTGGGTGCGGGGCGGGACTGTTCGCTAAGCAGCCGGGTCGTGAACCGCTGCTCTTCCGAGATCCGCTCGACTTCGGGCCCGATAGCGTCGACCGCGTGTTCGATGCGGGAAAGACGGTCATCCGTTCTATGCCGGCGCTCCCGTTGCTGTCCCATTTGCGGTACCCGTGCCTACGCCTTTGGGCCTGAAGAGCAGCGCGAACAGGATGAAAACCACGAGCGCACCAACAGACGGAACGAGCCAGATCGCCTGCCAGTCGTGCGTGACCGTCAAACACTGCTGCGCGGCGGCCGCCGTATCGGTGCACGCCGGGTTGGGCCTTGCGTACCGGTCCACAACGGCCCCCGACACGAACGCTCCAATAAAGTACCCGAGTCCGTTCGTGACGAAGTTGATGAGTCCCTGCGCGGCGGCGCGGATCTTCTCGCCGGCCCGCTGGTCGGTGTAGATCTGGCCGCTGACGAAAAAGAAATCGTAGCACACGCCGTGAAGGAGGATTCCGATGTAGATGAGCGACATCACCGGCCCGCCGGCGCCCATGCCGAACGCAAGATATCTGAGCGCCCATGCCGCCATGCCAACCAGCATGATGACCTTGATGCCAAGCCTCCTCAGTGCCAAGGGCAGCAACAGCATGAAGCCGATTTCCGACCATTGCCCGAACGTCTGGATGAAAGCGGGATCCGGCGCCCCGACTTCGTTCAGGAACGGGTTCGCGAAAGTGTAATAGAACTGAAGCGGGATGCAGAGGAGGAACGAGCCAGCGATGAAGATGAAGAAGTCACGCTGCTTGAGGAGCGCAAGCGCGTCGAGTCCCAACGCGTCGTGAACGCTGAATGCCGTGCCCGCGGCTTTCGGCGGAGTGTGAGGAAGCGCCAGCGAGTAGGCCGCCATCACAATCGAGGCTCCGGCCGCAAGGCGCATGGGGAGAACCTGCGCGTCGGCGTGAAACACCTTCCCCACAATCGTTCCCGCGACGATCCATCCGATCGTTCCAAGAACGCGGATGAACGGGAAATCCGCGGCGGGGTCGCGCACGTGATGGAAGGAGATCGAGTTCGTGAGCGAGAGCGTAGGCATATAGCACAACGCGTAGAGAATGAGCAGCGGATAGAACGTCGCGAACGTCGTCTGCAAAGACACGAGATACATCACTATGCCGCCGATCAGGTGCAGCACAGCGAGGAGCTTCTCGCTGGAGAAGTATCGGTCGGCAATGACGCCCATGAAAAACGGCGATACGAGTGCCGCGATCGCCGTCGCTCCATAGGCAAGACCGATCTCGCGGCCAGTGAAATGAAGAGTCTGACCGAGATAGGTACCCATGGTCACGAACCACACCCCCCAGATGAAATACTGGAGGAACATCATCGTCGACAGCCGGGTGCGCGCGCTCACTTGAGCTCCCGGATGCGGATGTTGCGGACCGACAGGGTTCCATCGTGATCGCCCTGAATCGCGATGTGGCCCTTCGTTGCGCGGCCGTACTTCGGATACGCGACGAACTTGCTCGCCTTGACCTTGGCTTCCCAGTCCGGGCTTCCAATCTCGTACTCGAGGAGCTTCTGCCCGTTCATCCAGTGCTGGATGGTGTTGCCCTTTGCGACGATCAGTGTCGAGTTCCACTGATCGGCCGGTTTCACCACGCCCGGAGGTGCGGGATATAGCCCGTAATCGGCGCCGGCCGATGTCACCCGGCTCTTTCCGTCGGGGTGCTCCGCGTCATCGAGAAGCTGATACTCCGGAGCACTCCAGTAAATGTGATCGTAATCCTCGGTGCCGCGATAAAAGACGCCGGCGTTTCCACCCGGGCTCAGCTTCCAGTCGAATGCCAGCTCGAAGTTGCCGAACTGATCCCTCGTGATGATGTCATCCATGGGTCCCGCCTTCGTCAGCACTCCGTCGACAATGTTCCATCCGGCCGGCATCGTCTCCTTCTTATAAGCGCGCCACGAGGCCGTGCTGCTCCCGTCGAAAAGCGAGCGCCAGCCAGCGGCGCGCTGCTCAGGAGTCAGCGGGACAGCCCCCGAGGCCGTGGCTCTTCCCGCGGCTGGTGAACTGTTCGGCACCGGCGTGCAGCCTGCGACAACCAGCACGAGCTGAGATACGATCGCCGCGCGCGCGGCAGCTCCACGGATCATGGCTTCCTCTGGATGAATTTTTCAGACTGCCCAACCAGCGCGATACTCTCGCGTCAGGTACTGATTCGCCTCGGCGATGTTGGTGACAACCCCTCGCTCGCCGTCGTACAAAATCTTTCGTCCCTGCCCCGTGCGGAGCGCGACGATGCCAAGCAGCATCGTCTCGGTGAGCTGGGCTGCGTACTCGATCGGCGAGCTCGCCTTCGCTTCGCCCTTGATCGCCTTCACCCAGTTCATCTCGTGGCTCCAGGGAATCCGCTCGTACGTCTTGGGGACGAGCGCTGCTTCCTCGGTGAGCGAAACTGGAAAGAGACGCGCATTCGCTCCGTAAGTGTCGCACATCAGAATTCCTTTCTCGCCGATGAAGATCACGCCTCCCTCGCTCTTCAGAGTGACGTCGTCGGGGAGAACGTCGGGACGCGGCGGGTACAGACCTCCGTCGTACCAATTGAGCTTCACAGGCGGCTGCGAGCCGCGCGCGGCGAACTGGTAGTGCACCGCCGTCGCGACCGGATATGAAACGGGCCTGTTGTATCCTCGCGCCTCGCGGCTTCCGGCGGGAGCCTTTGGATCGGGAGGAATCGGCGTCGTTCCCCACTGCGTCGACGTTGCCTCGATGCTCGTCGGATACGTGAGTCCCAGCGCCCAGAAGGGCTGATCGATGAGGTGCGCGCCCATGTCGCCGAGCGCGCCGACGCCGAAATGAATCCACCCGCGCCAGTTGAACGGGTGATAAATCGGATGGTAAGGGACGTCCTCAGCGATCGGTCCGAGGTACAGATCCCAGTGCAGGCCCGGCGGAACCGGATACGATCCCATTGCCGAGGCCAGCACCATGTTCACGTAGCGGAAACTCCACGGATTGCCGAACGGACTCGGCGGTGGCGGTGGTGGCGGTCCGCCGGTTGGCAGCGGGACTCCCTGCGGCCAGTACACGACCGGTCGGTTCGTCCAGACGTGAACGTCTCTCACAGGACCGATGATTCCCGCCTGTATCCACTCGTTGACAAGGCGCGCGCTGTCGCTCGAATGCCCCTGATTCCCCATCTGAGTGACGATCTTCGGATTCGCGATGGCGAGATCGCGGAGCACGCGAGCTTCATGCACTGAATAGGTCAAGGGCTTCTGCACGTAGACGTGCTTCCCACTCTGCATCGCTGCCTTCGCGACAACCGCGTGCAGATGGTCTGGGGTCGCGATCACGACGCCATCGATGTCCTTTTGCTTGTCCAGCATCTCGCGGAAGTCCGAGTAGCGCGCGGCCTTGTCGAACTTTTCCTTGAGCCTGATGCCGTCCGGGCTGTCCTTCCCATCTTCCTTCAGGTTGTCGGCGACCTGCTTTTCCGAAAACGCGAAATCGACGTCGGCAAAGGCGACGAGATTCTGGGTCTTCGCCAGCTCCTTGGCGTTCTCCGAGCCCATTCCTCCGAAACCAACTACCGCGAAGTTGATGGTGTCGCTCGGCGCCTGATACCCGACTCCGCCGAGCACGTGTCGGGGAACGATCATCACACCGAGTCCGATCTTTCCGGTGTCGGCGACGAACTGCCGGCGCGTGACTTTCTTAGCCGTCATGAAATGCTCCGCCTCCGATCGTGCGTTCGTTTGGTTTGCGTGTTCGCGATCAGAAATTCAGGGAAGCAAGATGGTTGTAGCTGTTGCGGATCGTAGCGATTGGATCGGCCGGTTGATCGTGCTCCACGAAATAATGCTTGAACCCGGCTTTTTTACTCTGGGCAAAGATGGCGCGGAAGTCGATCTTCCCCTGGCCCACATCGACCATTTTGTTGTCGGGCGGGCCCGCGGAATCCTTGACGTGCGCGAGCTTGAAGCGGTGGGGATGGCGGTTGAAGAGGTCGATGGGATTTCCGCCGGCGAACGTGACCCAGTACAAGTCCATCTCGAAGTCGACCAGCTTCGGGTCCGTTCCATTGAGCAGGGTTTCATACCCGAGCACGCCGTTCGCGGGTTTGAACTCGAAGTCGTGATTGTGGTACGCGAAGCGTACATCGGCGTCCTTCGCCTGTTTTCCCCACTTGTTGAACGAATCGGCGAAGCGCTTCCAATCATCAGGTTTGCGACGATCCTCGGGAAGCCACGCGAGCGTCACCCACTCGTGCCCAATCGCCTTGGCATTCGCGAAAGTCTTCGGGGCGGCATCCTTCTCGAGGGCGTCGAGTCCGACGTGAGTGGATGGGGACGTGAGTTTGTTCTGACGGAGCAGCTGACGGATCTGCGCCGGTGTCCGGCCGAAATATCCGGCGAATTCGACTTCCTTGTACCCGATCGATGCAACCTGGCGGAGGGTGCCTTCAAGATCCGCTTTCATCAGGTCTCGGACGCTGTAAAGCTGGAGGCCGATCTTCTTGATCTTTTTGCGCTCGGTGAGAGCTTCTGCTGCGGCTCTGGCATCTTTGCTCGCGATCCCGAGAGCCACGACTCCGAGAGTCGCGAGGAATGTGCGGCGGGTGTGTGTCATAGACCCTGGGTTGAGAGTGCAGCTAGTATGGAGTGTCGGCGCGCGCTCCGCAATAAACACCAAATCCGACGAGGGCCAGGGATTTCACCCTGGCCCTCTTGAAGTTCATCCGCTCATCGGCCTGTAATCTCGAGCCGCGTGTAGAGGAAGCGGCCGTTGTACCCGAATGGCGAGGCGGGCGGCCACGGGAAAATATCGAAGCCGTTGGCCTCGGTCATCCGGTCGGGGTACACATCGAAAATGTTCCGGGCGCCCACCGAAACCCGGAATCCAGCGACCGGGGCGAACCCGACCTCGGCATCGACCAAACTCTTCCCATTGTAGTTCTGAACATCGGCTCCGCTGTAGCTGTAGAGCGACGACGTGTACTTGCCGTAATACGAATAGCGGGCGAGGCCGTTCCACGCTCCGCGCCTGAACTGGCCGGTGAGGCCGGCGCGCCACGCTGGCCGCTCTTTCGTCATTGCCAGGAGTCCGCCCTCGTCGAATTTGCCGATGAGCTCCTCGCCGGTACCCTGGAGCTGGGGCGGCAGGGGGATGTTGCCCTCGTTCGGGATAGTCGTGCGGGTGAAATTGAAAACCGCGCTGAGGCTCGCGGTGCCACCGAGCGTTCCACGCGAATAGTCGCCGGTGACATCCAGCCCGCGAGTACGCGTATTGATTGCGTTGGTGAAATACTGCGCGGCCTCGGCGCGTGAGCCGATGTTGCGGAGAATCGTCGCAACGCTGTCCGTGTCGAGGAACCCCGTGATGGTGATGCGGTCGTCAAGGCGGATGTAATAGAAGTCGCTGGTAAACGTGAGATTGTCCGCGGGCGTGACGGCAAATCCCGCGCTGAAGTTCGTCGACGATTCGGGCTTGAGCGGCTGGGCCCCGAGCGCGCGAGCTTCGACCGAGTTGACGGGGAATATCCCAATGTCGAATGGAACGGGATTCCCGGTTACGGGATCGGCCTTGAAGTTGGTGACGGCGCTCGAGTAGAAGCTCTGGTTGAGAGATGGCGCGCGGAATCCGGTGCTGATAGCGGAACGCAGCGTCAGACGCGGTGTCGGCTGCAGGCGCATTGCCAGCTTGCCGGTCAGTTTATTGCCGAAATCGCTGTAGTGCTCGAAGCGCGCCGCAACGTTCGCGAGGAGCTTCGGCACCAGATCACCTTCCAGCTCCACGTACGCGCCGACGTTGTTTCGATGCGCATCGGCTTCGTCTGCCGGCCGGAAGCCAGGGAATACCTGGGATCCGGATGGCGCGATGCTTCCATCCTGGGCGGGATAAAAGCCGTTGATGTAGGAGGCCGGCTCACCGGCGAGGATCTTGTATCGCTCATTTCGGAACGCCGTTCCAATTGCGACTGTGACGGGTGACGCGAGTCCCATCGCATACTCGTGACTTGCATCGAGGCTGAGTATCGCTTCGGTGTACTGGAGCTCGCCCGCGAAGATATTCTTCTTGTTGGGAATGCCAGGATCGTCCCCGGTGCCGAGCACTCCGTCGGCGCCCGGCGCACATGCCGTGGTCAGGCACGGACCGAGAGATGTGTTCAGGGTATTCTCCAGGTCGTACTTGAATCCGTTGTGCCCGACGGTACCTCCTAGATCGTACGACCAACCGGAGAAGATGCCCCGAACACCGCCTGCTCCCGAATAATCCAATACGTCAGGCGCGAACTTCGGAAGAAATCCATTCGGATAGATCGACGGCCAGTTCCGCTCGCTCGAGGGGGGCCGGAAGTATCCGAAGCCCGCGCCCTGGCGGAAGCTGTATCCGCCGAAAGCGTACAAGGCCGTTGACGCGTTCACGGCACTGAGCGGGAAGCTGGCGTTGGCAAACGTCATGAAGTCCTTCGACGCTCCATCTCCCCAGTGATGGTTGGGCATGGCGATCGAGTTGTTCTTCGTGACGAGATTGCCATCGACGACTGCGTCGGCGTCGCCCGCGACGAACATGTCCGTCGGATCGGGCCCGGCCCGATTGGTCGGCTGCCGATCGCGGTATTCCGCGAACAGGCCGAGCGATCCGCGACCGAGCGGAATTCCCCATCCACCATTGACATCGATGGTGCGGCCGTCGCGTGGATACGCGGGGCGCGACCCGCTAGCGTCCGGGAGAGCAGCGGGATTCTCCTTGCTCGTCATGTACTCGCCGAGGTCCGCCGTGAGGAATGGCGAGAAAGCGCCTTCCTTGAGGACGACGTTAACGACTCCCGCGATGGCGTCCGATCCGTATTGCGCGGCAGCTCCGTCGCGCAGAACCTCGAGCCTCCCTATCGCGCCCGAAGGAATGGCGTTCATGTCGACTCCGCTCGAGCCGGCTCCTTCGCCGGCGCCATAGTAGTGAATGAGAGCGGTATGGTGACGGCGCTTTCCATTCAACAGAACGAGCGTGTGGTCGGGGCTCAAGCCGCGCATTGTGAACGGCCGCACGATCTCCGTAGCGTCCGACACACTCTGTCGCGGAAAGTTGACCGACGGAGAAAGCTGCGAGAGTATCTGCGAGGTCTCAGTGGTTCCCTGAGACTGAATCTGCTCAGGGGTGAACACATCGACTGGAACCGCGAGCTCGTCGGCCGCGTTGTGCCGCGCGCGCGACCCGATCACCACATCGGTGAGGGAGATCGCCGCGCGATTGACGAAAAAGTCCTGTTGAACCGTCTGCCCGTCGGCAACGGTCACCGTAGCGGTTGGGACGACATATCCCAACCGGCGCACCCGAATCGTGTAACTCCCGCTCGGCACGCGCGAGATCGCGTAATCGCCATTGTCCCTGCTGGTGGCGCGAAGACCTCCCGGATCCAGAACGATCAGGGCCTGGGAGATCGGCACGCCGGTGGAATCCGCAATGCGTCCGCGGATCGTTCCGCCCTGAGCGGCCGAGGTTTTCGGAGCGAAGAAGAGCGCTGGAACGGAGAGGCACAGAACTGTCAGCAGCTGGCAGCGTGAGCGTCGCATAACGCCTCATGTCTGGGAGGGATGTCGCGAACTGCGAAAAACCTTACGCCCGAGGCGAGTGTTGTGCAAGTAAAAGGGACGGGTGCCGAAGTGTCGCTTGCGTCCGCCCGCTCCCGGGTACACAGTATCCGCAAAAGCGAAGGTGCAACTCGAGCGCGATGAGCTTCGCGCCGCGCTTGTTGAGTGCCCAAACTCTCGGAGGACGCCATGACGAAATTGTCATACGCCGCGGCAGGTTTTTTCGCGCTCGCAGCAGCCGCGTGCGCAGTGGAGCAGAAGCCACAGACCGTCAAAGGGGACAAGGCCGTCGTCGACGCATACGTGCGCGCCTGGAATCAGCGGGACACTCTGGCGCTGGACACCCTCATCGCGAGGAACGGAATTCACGAAGATTTCGGCCAGAATTATCGCCTGACGGGACCGAAGGAGGTCAAGGCGAAGATGCGGGAGACGCTGGCCGGCGAGCCCGACTACAAATGGACGGTTAACAACAGCATCGAGGACGGCAAGGCCGTGGCGCTCGAATGGACGTGGACGAGCACCTACACAGGCCCGGACCTGACGGGGGCGAAGGTCACAAATAAGCGCCTGTCGGGAAAAGGCAGCTCGATCGCGGTAGTCGACGGCGGGAAGGTCAGGCGCTTCACGAACTACTATGACGTGGCGAGCCTCTTCCGATAAAGTGGCCAAAAGCTTGCCCCAATCGTCCTCCTATCGAATCTTCACAGCGACTGGGGACAAATGCGTACAAAAACAATTTTTTCTGTTTCTTTGATTCTATTTGCAGCGCTGACAAGCGCCTGCTCACGCAATAAGGTTGCAGCGGGTCCGACGCCGACATCGGCTAGCGCAGCAACCGATGCTGCAGACCGCGAAAGCGCGAAGCTCCGCGCCGACTCGGAAAAAGCGAACGCTGCCCGCGAGGACGCAGAGCGCGCCTCCGCGAGCACGCGCGCAGCGGACAAGGCTGCTATAACGACTCCCGTCTTCTTCCAGTTCGATCGCTCGGAGATCTCCGAAGAGGGACTCCGTTTGCTTGACCAGAAGGTCGACGCGCTGCAAAGAAACGCGTCGGTCCGTTTACGGGTCGAAGGTAATGCCGACGACAACGGCTCGGACGAGTACAACATGGCGCTGAGCCAACGCCGCGCGGCAATCGTGAACCGTTATTTCACGGATCGCGGAATCGATGCTTCGAGAATCCAGATCGTGAGCCACGGCGAGGAGCGCCCTGCGTGCACGACCGGACGCGACGAGGAATGTCGGGCGAAGAACCGCCGCGACGAGTTCATTATTCTGTCCGGATTGTAGGTCTCGTTGTAAAAAGCGCCCCGTCCGGTCTTCCGGGCGGGGCGCTTTTTGTTGTCGGTTTTGCGAGCCTAATGCTTCTTGTCACGCGATGGGACGGAATCCCTTCCGTAACTGTCCGAATCCCGAACTCTTCCGTCCCGACCGTGGATCACTACCTCGCTCCGATTCTGTTTTGCAATCGGAATCGCCTTCTGAATTGATTTGGCTTGCGTGGCCGGGCGTGTAATCGGCCTAATACTTCCTTCCAACTTATTGACAAACTTACCGGGGGTAGTTGGGGAGGGAACTACGTGAACGCTACGTCCTTTTTTAGCCACAGTCATCTCCTGAAGCAACAATCGAATTTACGTTGGAATTAATCGTGAGCCCGAGTACTCAATATTTCTGCGCAACCCACTTCCCGAGAAAGCTCAGGTATTCTGGAATAGGCATCTCATTGACCTCATCTTTTGTAAAGCCCTCCGCAAGACGCTTTCGCCAGAAATCGCCCGTGAAGTCATTAAACCTATACCAGAGCGCTGAAGGGCCTGGCAATCCCCGGAGTCCGACGGTCTCTACAAACCACTCTCGCGACACTCGAACAATCCGCTCCGGCTGATCCCTATGGGCCTTAATGTCGAAACCGGAGATGTCTGATATTGCTTTCTGAAATTCGTATCGGTTCGTTTCGAGGATGAGAAACTTCTTTGTCCGCATTCTACTCGAACCGTGCAGGCGGGTTCCGTAATCAACACCGAGTTCAAAAGGCATGTTCATCCGCTGGAGCGCACCCGCCTTCGGTGCCCTTAGGCGCGAAAGATCATGAATGCTGTATTTCGACTCCTTGACAAGTTCGGCAATTTTGCTCAGTCGACTCTCACCGGAGTCAGAGCGCTCAACAGCGATCCGAGGGAAATAGCCGCAGGAGACTATCGTGAAGATAAGAGGCTCCAGTAATGGACGATACTCCTCATCAAAAGGGCAATTTATGAAAACGTTCTTGGCGAAAGTCTTGGCGAGTTTTCCAGTCACGTAAAACGGTTCACCGGAATGGCGGCTGTTCTTCCCATCGCGTGTCCTTCGTGAACTCCGTTAGAAAACCCTGCACTAGATGTGCGGAGTTCGGATTGACCCGTGGACCTCCGCGCACCGCCTCGAATGTCGGAAGGTGGTGTTGGAAATAGCGTTGGGTGAGATCAAGCTCAACGTACTGGACCTTTCGTCCCATCGAGTTTCTAGTCTGTATTTCCGGGCTGCCCTCGACGTTGTCGTGGCGAGTGTAGATCACTCTCCACTCATGCTCATTGCGCAAACCCCAAGCTTTGAAGGTCGTGCACAGATAGAACAATTCCGCAGCGAGTAGAGTAAACCGGGAATGGATTGTCCACGCAACGCATGCGTAATCTGATTTGTCCGGAGACGCGGTCTCAATCTCCTCGAGAGCCCTATCGACAGCATGGCGAGCCCGCGCTACCTGGGCATCATCGCCGTACTCCACTGGCATCAAACGAACCCCGGAAAGCGCCGACAGAATGCGAGTATCGAAAGTAATTACAAACCCGCGCCCGTGATCGGCGTATTCCTGCCATTGCGATTCGATGTCATTCGCGCTGCTCACACACGCAACGAACGTACGGTACTGAAACCGCTCCCTGAGTCCCTGCTTTAGGATTTCAACGTGCTCTAAGAGCATAGGCTCTCGGATGTGGTCAAGCGGTTCAAAACATGTTGGGAGCCCGTGCACGAGCTCCGTGGCGTCCGTGAGGTTCTGCGCATCCGTGGCCCAAAGGGTCCGCCGTGACAAAATGCTCATTAAGGAGACCCACGATCTGACGTAGTGGTGCAGACGTAGTGGTGCAGACGTAGAGGTGCGCCGTACTGCGTAAGGTCTTCTTCAAGGCTCCGGTCCACCCACCGTTTCCACCACGGATGCTCAGTGGCGAGAGGAAACGGCCGTATCACTTGGGGCATGCGATGGCCAAAGAGAGGCCGCTGCTGCCCAATCTGCGGCGAGAGGCGGGAAATGAAAGCCACTCATGGTACAGCCCGTGGTACAGAGCGGCCCGACGAGAACAACGCTCTGCCGGCTAGAACCGGTAAGGCGCTGTCTCAAATTGACTTCCAAAGTAGCTGGGGGGAGACTCGAACTCCCGACCCCGGCATTATGAGTGCCGTGCTCTAACCAGCTGAGCTACCCAGCCACATTCCAAATATCTGCTAATGTCGGACGCAGTTGAAGCGCCGAAGGTTACTGACACAAACGGCCAGCCCTCTCGGACCGGCCGCGTATGATCTAACAGTGGCGGGGGCGGGATTTGAACCCGCGACCTTCGGGTTATGAGCCCGACGAGCTACCAGGCTGCTCCACCCCGCGATGAGTAGAGCAATCTACGCGGGTAGTGCATCAAGTCAAC
>JBBQAV010000053.1:0-17138 GCA_038316775.1 Gemmatimonadales bacterium
CGACGAGACGTGCGATTCGGGCGACACGCTGCGACTCGCGGTCTCGGCGATCCAGGAGGCGGGCGCGTCAGAAGTTCGGACCGCGGTCTCGATCCGGACCGGAGCGTACGCTCCCGATTTTCATGCGATCGCGACGGAGAGTACCATCGTCCTGCCTTGGGACCGAGAGGTTCTTGTCGACGGCGAACTAAGGCCGAATCCTGTCTATGCCGACGCGTTGAAACAGGCTGACTAACGGCAACGGAAGAATACCTGCCAAGAGCCGTCCGCGGGCCGGCTGTTGGCTGCGGGCTTTTGCCCGAATGAAAATGATGTGAGGCTACTTGACCTCCGGCGCGATCCTGCAACATGTCGGATTTCAAAAGACTTCAGGTGTGGCATAAGGCGCATGCACTTTCACTCAATATTGATCGTGTGAGTGCGCGAATGCGGAGCTCGCGATACACTTCTCTGCGCAGTCAGATGTTCAAAGCGGCGATGTCAATTCCTGCGAATATCGCCGAAGGAAGGCGACAGAAGAGCGAGAAGGATTTCAGCCGCTTTCTCGGCTACGCTCTCGGCTCAAACTCAGAGCTCGAACACCACCTAATCGTCGCGCGCGACACGAAGGTAATCGCTGAAAGTGATTTCGTCGCGTTGCTGAGCCAGACGATAACTGTTCGGAAGATGCTCTACGGGCTATTGAAACGATTGGCGACATCTGATCCCGATTCGTCAGGAAAGGCGCCGAAAAAACGCCCGCAGCCACCAGCCGGCCCGCCGACGGCACCCGGCAGGTAGTCTTCAGTTAAAAAGTCTTACCTAGACCCGTCTCATCCTGCGACGGACTCTAGAACTCCCCAGCCCCGATGGTCTCCCACTGCTCTCCCCGAATGACCCGCTCGTACGCGTGCTCGAGCATATCCGCATTTCCCGCGAGAAACCGGCACCGTCCGTTGGGTCCGGCGCTGCACTCGATCTCCATCACCGCGACCGGATAATCGGCGAGGCAGCCGAGGAATCCCGCGAGAGTGCCGGTGGTGAGATGACATCCACGTTCACCCTCGCCGTGAAGCTGGGCCTCCCAGCATCCTTCGATGTCGATCACGGCCAGAGCATCGTGAAGGGAGCGGAACGTCACGCGACCCCATCCGGCGGCCTGAAAGAATTCCGCCGCGCGCGCAGAGAACTCGTCGATCGGAAGATCTTCCGCCTGTCTCGATCCGCGGTCGCCCAGCCACTGCTCGAATGCATCGAACAGCGATCCCGCGCCGGCGAACCCGGCTTCGCGAAGCGCATCCGGACCGCCGCCGCTCGCACTGGCGACGCGCAGGCGAAGCTCGCGTAGAGTACGCTGCGCCAGCCCAATGAGCTCGGGTGCTTCGGAGGTTGCCATCGGATTAGGACGATTTCACGGAGGAGATGTTGCTGCCGAACCGACCCGACGCAAGAGCTCGGCCTCGTCGATTGTCTCGACTCCGAGAGACTTTGCCTTATCGAGTTTGCTTCCCGCTTCTTCGCCGGCGACGAGAAAATCGGTGGACTTGGAGACGGATCCGGTCACGCGCCCTCCGGCAGCTTCTATGATCGCTGTCGCTTTCGACCTGCTCAAAGTCGGCAGAGTGCCGGTTATCACTGCGGTCTTCCCGCTCAGCGGCCCGCCCGCAACGACGGCGCGCGGCTCGGTGAAGTTGACGCCCTGGGATCTCAGCTTCTCGACGAGTGCGCGGCCCGCCGGATCCGAGAAATAATCGACCACTCCGTCCGCGATCGTCGCACCGATTCCCCGGACATTCAGAATGTCGTCCGCCGACGCCGCAATGAGCGCGTCGAGCGTGCCGAAATGCTGCGCCAGGAGCTGGGCCGCAATCGATCCAACGTGCCGGATCCCAAGAGCGGATAGCAGGCGCTGCAGTGGCTGCGATTTGGACGCCTGGATCGCGGCGATGAGGGAATCGGTCCCCTTTTCGGCGTAACCCTCGAGACCGAGCAAATCCTCGCGCGTCAGCCCGAAGATGTCTCCCGGATCGCTGACGAGCTTCTCCTCGATCAGCTGTTCAATGCGGGCGTAGGAAAGCCCGCGGATGTCCATCGCCCCTCGCGAGGTAAAATGCACCAATCCCTCGAGCTGGCGGCCCGGGCACGCGATGTTCGTGCAATAGACCGCGGCTTCGTCCTCCTCGCGCGTGAGCGCGGTCCCGCACGAGGGACAAACGTCGGGCATGGTCCATACAGGTTTCTTGTCCTGGCCGGCTGGGTCGGGAATTCGCGCGATTATCTGAGGAATCACATCCCCCGCTCGCTTTAGCTGGACACGATCTCCTACGCGCAGCTCTTTGCTCTTGATCATGTCTTCATTGTGCAGCGTCGCGAGCTTGACGACCACTCCTCCGATCTCGACCGGCGTCAGGACCGCGTAAGGATTGATCGCCCCGGTTCGCCCAACGTTCACCCTGATGTCCTCGAGTGTTGTTTCCGCGATGTCCGGCGCGAATTTGCGGGCGATCGCCCAGCGGGGCTCGCGCCCGCCGACTACGCCGAGCTCGTCCTGCAGGCGCAGTGAATCGACTTTGACGACTCCGCCATCGATCGCGAAGTTCAGCTCGCCCCGGATTTTGTGCTCGAGCTCGTGCGCCCACTTCTCTACGTCGGGCAGCGTCTTCGCGCGCTTACGGTGCGGCGCGACGGGAACGCCCCACTCGGCCAGAGCGTCCAGCAGCTCCGTCTGTGTCGTGAACGGCAGATCCTCTCCATCCGGAACGGCTACCGAGTAGCCGAAGAATCTGAGCGGACGGGACGCCGTGATTGCCGGATCCAGCTGCCGCAGACTCCCAGCCGCCGTGTTGCGCGGATTCGCGAATAGTGCCTCGCCGTCGCGGGCCCGCTCCTCGTTCATCTGCTCGAAGCGATCGAACGGGAAATAAACCTCTCCCCGGATCTCGATGCGTTCCTTCGGCGCGCGCTCGTGCAGTCGCAGCGGCACGTCGCGCACGGTACGAAGATTCACGGTGACATCCTCGCCGATCGTTCCGTTGCCCCGCGTCGCGCCTTTGACGAAAACCTGATTCTCATAGGTGAGCGCGACCGCGATTCCGTCGATCTTCAGCTCCGCCGTGTATCCCGATTTGGCTACATCTTCACCCGCGATTCGACGGAGCCGCTCTTCCCAGGCGCGCAGCTCATCGTTGTCGAATGCGTTGGCGAGCGAGAGCATCGGCCGAATATGCTCGTGCTTGGCGAGCTGGCTCTGTGGCTCGGCGCCGATTCTGAGGGTTGGCGAGTCCGGCGCGATGCATTCCGGAAAACGCTTCTCCAGATCCTGGAGCTCGCGAAAGAGCTTGTCGTATTCCGCGTCCGGTAGGGTCGGACGGTCGAGGCTGTAGTACTCGTGCGATGCGCGGGTGATGAGGGCCCGCAGCTCGGCGGCGTGGCTAAGCTGTGATCGCTGGTCCTGCTGAGGATGCTTTGGCGCGCCCGGGCGCGCCGGTTCCGGCGTCAATTCCCGTGCTTCCGGCTGGTGCTTGCTTGACGGACTCTTCGCCATCCGAGGAGGTGTTTCCTTTTTCTTGCGTATGTGCGTTGTAATCAGCGCCATCGAAGCGGATCACGCGGTTGCGTCCGGTCTCCTTCGCCACGTAGAGAGCCTCGTCCGCCGCTTTCAAGAGTGCTTCCTGGTCCTTCACCCGCGGGTGAGGTGATGCCGCCACGCCGCAGCTCATAGTCCGGCAGAGTGTCCCGCCGGCGTATGTAAAAGTATGATGCTCCACCTTGTCCCGCAGCCGCTCCGCAAACGTTACTGCCGCATCAAGGACCGTTCCGGGAAGAATCAGCAGAAATTCCTCACCGCCGTAGCGTCCCACCCGGTCGATCTCGCGCGCCTCTCCCTTCAGAAGCTGCGCAAACTCCCTCAGCACTGAGTCGCCCGCCTGGTGCCCGTAGTTGTCGTTCACGGTCTTGAATTTGTCGATGTCGCACATCACGAGCGCGATGGGCTCGTGCAGACGGATCGCATGCTGCCACATCTCGCGAAGGCGCTCCTCCAGACACCGCCGGTTATCGACCTCGGTCAGCATGTCGGTGAGGGAGATCCGCAGCAATGTGTCGTTGGCAACCTTCAGTTTCGCGTTCGTCTCCTTCACTTCCTTTTCTTGTGCCGCCAGCTGCACATTCTTCTGCGCAAGCTCGGACTGGAGCTGCTTGATGCGGAGAAGTGACTTAACCCTTGCCTCGAGCTCGGCGAAGTTAATGGGCTTGGTGATGTACCCGTCGGCACCCGCGTCCAGTCCTTCGACCTTGTTCTCGGTCGAATCCAGCGCCGTCTGCATGAGAACCGGAATGAAGGGGAGATCCTTGTTCGCCTTCAGCCGGCGGACGACTTCCATGCCGTCCATCCTCGGCATCATTACGTCGAGCAGAATGAGGTCGGGAATCACCCGGTCGACTTGGTCCAGCGCCTCCTGACCGTCGTGGGCGCTGTCGATCTTGTACCCCCGCGCCTCGAGACGCGCGCGGAGGAGCTCGATGTTGTCCTCGTGATCGTCTACGATGAGAATGCGATACTGCCCCTCAGGCTCCATTATTCTTGCCGAGGAATCGTTGTACTTCCGCGACTACGGCTCTCGGCTCACAGGGCTTCGCGAGATATCCATCGCAGCCGACCTCCATCGCTTTCTCGCGGTCGGACGCGAGCGCGTGAGCGGTCAGGGCGATGATCGGAATCTGCTTCGTCGAGGGGTCGTGCTTGAGCACCTGGGTTGCCTCCCAGCCATCGATAATAGGGATGGAGATATCCATCAGGATCAGGTCAGGCTTTTCTGACCGAGCCTTGGCTATCCCTTCCTCACCATTCAGCGCCTCGGTAACCTCGTAACCAAAGTGCTTCAGGATAGTGGAGTAGACTATACGATTGTCCTCGTTGTCTTCCACTAACAACACCATTTTACCTGAACTGCTCATTCAGAATCCTCGCACGGCTATTGCTGGGTGCCCTTTTAGGGCAAATTTCTTACCATTCCCCTGAGCCAGGCTCACATGTTCAATTCTCCCAGCCCGCCCAGAGTGGCGCCATCGATACCTAAAGCGCCGCCTCCGGGATCGATCCCTCAGCCCAAGACCGATGCTGCTCCGTTCGAAACCGTTCCCGATTGGACCAATATCGGACTGTTTACGGCGGGAATCGCGCTCGGCGCCATTCTCGGAGCGAGTGCCGCGCTCCTCTGGGCACCGGCGAGCGGAGAACTAACCCGTCACCGGATCGCCCGTCGCGTCAGAGGTCGCGGGGGAGATGAAGACGTCTGGGAAGAGCTCGCCGAGGAGCTGGAACTCGCTACTGCCGAGAGGGAAGAAGGGGAAGAATCCGAAGCGGACTCCGTTGCTCCCGGCTTCGGTCACCGGGAGAACAACGGGCGGGATACTTAGCCGGCTCTCAGTCCGGCGTCTGCCTCCGCCTTGTAGTGGCGGTCGTTGAAATCCCGGTTGGGCAGCTTCATCGCAGCTTCGTACTCGGCGCGCGCCTTCGCCTTGTCGCCGGTATCACGGTAAACTCCGGCGAGGTCGATGTGATGAACGATCCGGTCCGGCTCCGCCGCCACTGAAGCTTCCATATACCGCTTCGCTTCCGCCCAATTCGCGGTTCCGAAGATTTTCCCTCCGAGGAAGTTCCTCGCCATCATGCGCGTGAAACCGTTCAGTCGCATCACTTCGGCGTTCCACATCCCCATCACGTGCAGGCAGCCTGCGTGGTTCGGGTTGATCTTGAGGCATTCGAGAGCCTGATTGCGAACATCTCCGGCGTACTTGATGCGCGCCTTCGGTCCCTGCGTCAGCGCGTTCTTCCCGAGCGCGCGAGCGAGATTGAAATGGCCTTCGGCATCTCCGGGATTTGCTGCGACCGCGCGGCGGGCATAGGCCTCTGCGTGAGTGAAGTCCAGACCGCGCTTCTCTCCGTTGGGCTCGTACGATCCCAGGTCGACCGCGGATCGCGAAGCCTTCCACAGAGCTTCGTAGTTCTTGGGATCCGCGGTCATGGCCGCGTCGTAATGCTGCAGAGCAGCGGACGCGTTCATGGCGACGTATTCTTTGTCGCCAAGCGCGATATGATCGGCTGCCGTCTGACCGCCCGCGACCGAAGCGGCGAGCAGCATTCCTGCAGAAAGGTATTGAAGGGCGCGCATGTGAACTCCGATTACGAGGTGATGGTGGCGAGAACTGGTACCCCGGCTGAGTCTAAATGATCGTACCCCGTCTAATCGAACGCAAACGCGATGGTGGAAAGCTCGAGCCGGAGGAAGTCAGGGAGCTCACTCTCGCCTACGCCGAGGGGCGGGTGCCCGACTATCAGATGGCCGCGCTGCTCATGGCGATCTATTTCCGCGGCCTCGACCGGAGCGAGATGAACGCCCTGATGGAGGCGATGCTCGAGAGCGGGAGCCGGCTCGATCTCTCGCGGCTTCCCATGGCGCGGATCGACAAGCACTCGACGGGCGGCGTCGGAGACAAGACCTCGCTCATTCTAGCGCCATTGATAGCCTCCCTCGGAGTCGCGGTGCCAATGATGTCCGGCCGCGGACTCGGCCACACAGGCGGCACGCTCGACAAGCTCGAATCGATTCCGGGGTTCCGAACCGCGCTGACGCTCGAAGAAGCCAAAAAGCAGATTGTGAGGATCGGCTGCGCGATGCTGAGTCAGACGGGCGAGATCGTTCCCGCGGACCGGAAGATCTACGCTCTCAGGGATGCTACAGCGACAGTGGAAGTCATCCCGCTCATCGCGGCGAGCATAATGAGCAAGAAGATCGCTGAGAGTCTGACCGGGCTCGTGCTCGACATCAAGCGCGGGTCGGGGTCGTTTCTGCCGAAGCTGGAGGACGAGCTCGAGCTGGCAAACGCGATGATCGACCTCGGCGCGCGGCACGGATGTCCGGTGGTCGCACTTCTCACGGCGATGGATCGTCCGCTCGGCCAGGCGTGCGGAAACGCCCTGGAGGTGGTTGAAGCAATCGATGTTCTAAAGGGCGCCGGCCCGACCGACCTCATCGCCGTGACGATGGCGCTCGGGGCAGAGATGCTCGTTCTGGCGACGGTTGCAACGACGAGAGACGGGGCGGTCGTGATGATGCGCGACGCGATTGCATCGGGCAGGGCGCTCCTCAAGTTCGAGGAGATCGTCAAGGCTCAGGGGGGTGACTCGAGCGTGGTGCGCGAGCGGGCACGCTTGCCGAAGGCGCCACACCAGTCGCAGTTCCTGGCGAAGCGCATGGGTATCGTACAAAGCGTGGAACCGCGCGCCATAGGATATGGGGTCATCGCGCTTGGCGGCGGCCGGAGAAACATGGAGGAGAAAGTCGATCCCACAGTCGGATTCGTCATCTCGGCGAAGCCGGGCATCCACGTCCTGAAAGATCAGCCGCTCGCGACGATTCACGCGCGAAGCAGGGAGGACCTGGAGCTGGGGAAATCCATCCTGGACAAGGCAATCGTGATCGGTGATTCCGCCCCTTCGCCGCTACCGCTGGTGTCGCATCGAGTCACGGTGCGCGGAGTGGAAGAGTTGGCGTAAGGCGTCGCACCCCCAGGTGGCCGCATTGGTATGTGAGCAGGCTACTCTTCCTTGAGAATCGCCAGCAATTTCTTCGGGGCGGTCATTCGATACCCGTCGCGAAAGAGATCCAGCAGCTCACTCCAGTCGACATCGCCGTCCAGCCACACACCGATCCATCCGCCCGGGCCAACGTAGGGGGGCGAGAAAAAGCGGTCGGGCGCCGCATCGATCATCAGCGTCTGGTTCACGGGTTTCGCCTTGCACCAGATCGCGGGTCTACCGCCGCCGTGATGGTTGTTGGCGTGAGCATACATTGCGAAGATTTTGTTCTTCACACGGAATGTGGGCTCGCCCCAGGCCTCGACCTCATGGGCTTCGGGCAGAGAAAGCGCGAGCTTTCTGACGCGGGGGAGCGGATTGCGCGGCATGATGAATGGGCGGAGCTGCTAGGCGGAGGCTGCTACCGCCTGATCGATGTGACGGTGCTCGTGCCGGGCGACGATAACCAGCGCCGAGTAGGCGTTGTACTTCATCCGGCCACCGAACGGTGACACGATCTTCACGCGGTCGAGCGGCAATCCGTCGGCAGATCGTATCAGCGTGATGAGATCAGCGTGCAGCCGCACGAACTCGGACAGCAGCTGGTTGCGGGACTGCTGCCCTTTGGGGACGAACGGCGTCGTGGTTGTGACTCGTCCAACGCGGGCTTTGCCGATGTGGCGCATCGGCCCGATCATCATGGACATGAACCAGCCGGGCGCGTCCCTTCTATAGTGTGTGGTCGGTGAGCCGCCTGCTTGCCGGGCGCTGGCAACGGCGTCGCGCAGGAGTGGCAGGTATGCGCGCGACGTGAGATTGAGATGCTCGACGCAGCCGGCGGCCGACCACTGATCGGGGCCAGGTCGCTTGCTCCAGTCCTTGTCTGAGATATTGTCGCCTAGCCGGCGCAATCTCGACTGCGCCAGCTCCAACGAATCAATGACTGCGGCGAGCTGCTTTTGCACTGTTATCTCTCGATGATCCGTCGACGAAACGATTACCTAGCGAAAGCGGGGCGTCGCCGGGGCCAGCACCAGCGTGTTTCCCGTGACCTCGAAGCGCGTAGTCAGCACGTTCTCCGAGCTCGTGCCCACGAAGACGGTGAAAGTTCCCGGCTCGACCACTCGGCGCATCTGCCGGTCGTACAGAGAGAGCGCGTCGGGGCCGATTCTGAATGTCACGGTTTGTGTTTCACCTGGCCGAATCGTGATTCGCCGGAATGCCTTGAGCGATTTCACCGGCTCGGCGACGCTCGCCACGTCGTCACGGATGTATAGCTGCACGACTTCGTCGCCCGCCCGATCGCCGCTGTTTCTCACATCGATTGACACTGCGAGCGAATCGGAAGCTCGAATCTTCGTGGCGGACAGACGGAGATTCGAGTAGGCGAACGTCGTGTAGCTCAATCCAAATCCGAACGGGAAGAGCGGGCTGGAGGGAAGGTCCAGATACTTGGATGTGTATTTCTGCGTCGAGTCCGACGGACGTCCCGTGTTCCGGTGGTTGTAGTAGATAGGGATCTGCCCGGTCGCGCGCGGAAAGCTGGCGGGGAGCTTGGCACCGGGGTTGTAATCGCCGAACAGAACGTCCGCCACCGCGTGGCCGTGCTGATTGCCGAGGAACCAGGTCTCGATCAACGCCGGCGCTTCGCGCGCGAGGTCTGGGACCGCGAGCGGGCGCCCATTCATGAGCACTGCAACCACAGGCTTGCTTTCACTGCCGGGAGAGAGCCGGGCCGCGCGGATTACGGCGAGCGCGAGATCGCGCTGCGTTCCTGGCAGCTCGATCGACGAGCGACTCGCTGCTTCGGCACTCATGTCCTCACGCTCGCCGAGGACCAGCACGACGGCATCGGCCTCGGACGCGGCGGTGCGGGCAGCAGCAAATCCACTGCTGTCTGCGGTGTCGACCGGAGCGCCGCGTACGCTGATTAAGCGCGTCGAAGGGCCAAGCGCCGCCCGGATGCCCGCGAGAACGCTGATCGTTTCCGCCGGCCGTCCATCGGCGGCCCAGTTGCCCATCGCGGAGCGTGCGTCATCAGCGAGCGGGCCGATGACGGCGATGGTGCGAAGATCCTTGCGCAGCGGGAGTGTCTTGTTGGCGTTCTTGAGGAGGACGATCCCGGCGCGCGCTGCTTCCCGAGCCGCGGCCACGTGTTCGGGCGCGAGCGTATAGCGCTTCTCGCGCGCGGCGTCGCTGAACCGGTAAGGATCGGTGAACAGCCCCAGTGCGTACTTGATGCGGAGCAATCTGCGGACTGCGGAATCAACGACCGCGACGGAAAGTCGATTCGCGCGCACGGCCGCGGCGAGACTATCGGTGTAGATGCCGTCGGACATGTCAACGTCAACGCCCGCGCGAATGGCCAGAATGCCGGCGTCTCCTCTTGTTGCCGCGACTCCGTGCGCGATCATCTCCTGGATGCCGGACCAGTCGCTGATGACGAGCCCTTTGAAACCCCAGCGATTGCGTAGCACGTCATCGAGCAGCCAGTCGCTGGAATGCGCGGGGATACCGCCGATGTCGTTGAAGGAAGACATCACCGTCGCGGCGCCGGCCTTCACCGCGGCTTCGTACGGCGGGAGGAAAATCTCCCAAAGGGTTCGCTCTGAAAGCTCGACCGAGTTGTAGTCGCGCCCGCCCTCGGCCCCGCCGTAGGCGGCGAAGTGTTTCACGGTTGCGAGCATCGCGTCCGGAGATCCGAGGTTCATCGCTTTGTCGCCGCCCTGGAATCCGCGCACGCGCGCGGCGGCCATGACGCTTCCCAAATGCGGATCCTCACCGGCGCCTTCGACGAAGCGTCCCCAGCGCGGGTCGCGCGCGATGTCGACCATGGGAGCGAAGGTCCAGACTATTCCGTGCGCTGTGGCTTCGACGGCTACCTTGCGCGCGGAGCGCTCAACGCGAGCGGAATCAAAGCTTGCGGCTTCCGCGATCGGGACAGGATAAATCGTGCGGAATCCGTGAATGACATCGAGGGCGAAGAGAAGCGGAATTTTGAGACGCGATTCCCGGGTGGCGATGCGCTGCAGCTCACGCGTGTAGTCGGCGCCGAAGATTCCGAGGAACGAGCCTACGCTTCCGCTGCGCACGAGGGTCTCTCCGCCCTCGGGAACGCGCGGACCGGTCTGCGTGCCTCTCCCCGGCAGCTGATTGAGCTGTCCGAGTTTCTCCTCGAGCGTCATCAGTCGCAGTATGGAGTCGGCGAACTGGGAGGCGCGAGCGGAAGTGAGTGGGGACTGGCGGGGGGTCTGACCACTTGCCGTCGCGGTTGCCAACGTGGCGACGCAGAGAATTCCCAGGCAGTTACGGGTCATCTAGCGAATACCTTTTTAGGGAGGAGTAAGTCGGGCCGAAGCTTCCGCCGCTCCCCATGCGGGAGTGACTCCGCCCTCGATGATAAGAAAGCTTTCGTCTGGAAGCGACTCACGCTTCACAGTCCGCGCGACGGGCACCGGCGAGAACGCAGCGTCCGCCTCCTCAAGCGCACTATCGCTGAGAAAGAGCTTCACGGCCTCGCTCTTTACCGGCGAGCGCGCCCAAACCTCGACCGCCGACGCTCCCTTCTTCGAGACGCCACCGCTCGGGGAATTCAAAAAGCGGGACAGCGCCGCGACGAACGCAGCGGCTTCGTCGTGGTGCGCAAACTCGATGACGTGGAATTCCTGGGACCGCGATTTGGAGGTCATGGCTGCGGGAATATCTTACTGAGCCGGACTCCCGTGTGCTCGTAGTTGCGCTTTTTGTAGAACTCATGGGCACGCTTCCGATGAAGCGCCGACGTCAGCGAGACACGGATCGCGCCCTGCTCGATCGCCCATTCCTCCGCGCGTCCAACAAGCTCCGAGCCGACTCCCTTTCCGCGAACGTTTTCATCGACGACGACCGTCGTCAGCCACGCCACCGGCTCGCTGGCGTGCAGCGACTGAAAAAGGTGGACCGTCACGACTCCGATCACGTCTCCATCGCTCTCCGCCACGAGGACTATCGTCCCCGGCCGCGCGCGCAGCTTCTCAATGCGCTCGGGAATGTCGGCGGCGCTGGCAGGGTGTCCCAGCTGATCGAGCAGGCGGCTGATCGCGGCCGCATCTCCGGATACGGCGGGTCGGATTTTGAGCGAGTCCACGAGGCAAGTATCCTGGAATTCTGCGCGAACCACAATGACCGCGTCCCGCCCGTTCAGTTGCAGTCGCAGTGGTTTCATCGCCCGGTGTCGGTCGGAAGCTCGAACCACACCTCGACCTCGTATCCATCGGGATCCGTGAAAAACACGTACGGCTCGCCCGGACAGAACTCGCCGCGATGCATGATCTTCCCGCCCGCTTTCTCGATTGCCGTCGCTGCTCTGTCGATGTCGCGGGCGTCGGTCAATCGAAATCCGAAATGCTTGATACCGCCTGATTGTCCGATGTTCTCGGTTCCCTCTTCCAGAACCAAAACGTCCTGCGCGCCCGGCGTCTGAGCCTGGAGGAAATGCTGCTCTCTGTATACCGCGAGCATCCCGAACACGTCGTGATAAAACTGGAACGATCTCTCGAGATCGCTCACGGTTATTGCGAGATGGGTCAGTCCGAGCGTTTTGATCATCGCGCGTTTCTCCCGAGTAGGGCTCAGCTAGTCGTCACGGGCGGCTTCCAGAGCGCGGCGTCTACAATGGACCAAAGGTGGATCGCCCAGCCGAGGAGGAAGATCCAGAGGACGATCGCCAGCACAAACTGGACAATAGCCATTCCCAGCCGCCCCTGGACTAGCTGGCCCAGGCCTGGAATGAAGAAGCTGCAAACTGCGGCGATGACATTTCCCGCGGATCCCTGACCGGCCATTGATCGATCCTCTTCAGAGAAGGTCCATACAATATCAACGCCGCAGTCGCAGCTGACAAACAGCCTAGAACTTTGCGTACATTCTCACGCCGAGCCTCGCCGCGCTGCCCGTCACGAAAACGTCGGGCGAAATGGTCGCCTCACTCACCAGACCCGCTCTCGAAGGTTCGCTCGAAGAATGCGGGACGACCCCACCACGAAGCTCCGTCCGACCGACATCTTCAACATTGAGCCCGGGATTGAATAGCGCCAGAGCGGAAGCGGCGTGCAACGCAGAGCCCTTGTAGATTCCGGGATGAATGCTGGCAGCGGCCTGGTCGCGGCGGAAGCCACACGGATGACGCCTGAGCGCCTCAACGCCTTCAGCGATGGCGTGATCGCGATCATCATCACCATCTTGGTGCTGGAGCTGAAGGTCCCGCACGGCACCGACCTCGCCGCGGTGACGGGGCTGCTGCCGGTTTTTCTCACTTACGTGCTCAGCTTCATCCTCATCGGCATCTACTGGAACAATCACCACCACATGCTTTTCCTGACCGACCGCATCACCGGCGGCGTTCTGTGGGCGAACCTGCATCTATTGTTCTGGTTGTCGCTGATGCCGTTCGTGACCGGTTGGATGGGCGAGAATCACTTCGCGCCGCTTCCGACTGCGCTGTACGGTTTCGTGCTGTTGTGCGCGGGCGTCGCCTATTTCATTCTCGAGCGGACTATAATCCGAAGCCAGGGCCGGAACTCGAGGCTCGAGGCTGCCGTAGGGAACGACGCGAAGGGAAAGATCTCGGTCGTGATTTATGCGGTCGCCATTCCGCTGGCGTTCGTGCACCAGCTCATTGCGGACGCCTTCTACGTTCTGGTGGCACTGATGTGGCTGGTACCAGACCAGCGCATAGAGGGGCTCTTCGACGAAATGAAAGAGGAGGAGAACAGTGGTCGCTGAAACCAGCACCGCGCCGGACTGGGAGCGCGAGACCCGGGAGCTGTACGCCCAGCTCCTGCAAACGTGGGACAAGCGAAACGCGCGCGATTTTGCGCTTCTCTTCGCGGCGGACGGCAATATCATCGGATTCGATGGAAGCCAGGTGAATGGTCAGCTGGAGATTGGCGCCCACCTCTCCGGGATATTTTCTCACCACCAGACTCCGCGCTATATCTCGATCGTGCGTGAGGTGCGATTGGTGGCGCCTGATGTGACGCTGCTGCGCGCAAACACGGGGCTCGTTCCGGCGGACAAGAACGACCTGGACCCCGAACTCAATGCGGTCCAGTCTATGCTCGCGGTGCGAAAGGGCGGGGCTTTGAAGATCGCTCTATTCCAGAACACCCCTGCCGCGTTCCATCAGCGCGCGGATCTGGCAAAGCAGCTCACGGAGGAGCTGCGGCGCGTTTTACGGACTGTGGGGGAACAGGCGAAACCGGGTTGAGCGCCACGACGAGGGCCCTGGATAGCGATCGTTGGCGCGTTGATCACGCGCTATTTTTCCAGCTCACCACCTGTATGGGGATCTGCCTTGGAAGACGAAACAGCACTGGAATCATCCTTGTCGCGACGCGATTTCGTCGGTCGCGCGAGTCGCGCCGGAATTGCGCTCTCGATCCTTCCACCGCACATCAGCGATTTTCTTCGTCCCGCATTCACTCACCAGCAGCCGGCCGATGCGCTCAGTCACGGAATTCTTTCCGCGCCCGTTGCGCCGGAGCTCTATTCGGGCCTTCACTGGCGGACGATCGGTCCGTTTCGGGGCGGACGCGTGGCCGCCGCGACGGGAGTGCCCGGACGGCCGAATGAATTCTATTTCGGCGCCGTCAATGGGGGCGTCTGGAAAAGCATAGACGGCGGGCGCGTGTGGACTCCGATCTTCGATGGGCAATCGACCGCTTCGATCGGCGCAATCGCAGTAACGGCCTCACAACCTGACACCGTCTATGTCGGAAGCGGCGAATCCACGCTGCGTGATTCGGTAGGGTACGGCAACGGCGTTTACAAATCCACGGACGCTGGAAAGACGTGGATGCATCTCGGCCTCGACGAAACGCACCACATCGGCAAGATCGCGATCGATCCGAAGAATCCGAACAACGTTTTCGTCGCCGCGATTGGAAAGCTCTACGCGCCCAACAAAGAGCGGGGCGTTTTCCGGTCGCGCGATAGCGGCCGCAGCTGGGAGAAAGTACTCGGCGACGATAATGTGGGCGCGGCAGAGGTCGTCATCGATCCGTCCAACTCGCGAATCATCTACGCCGGACTGTGGAACACGAGGCGTCCGCCCTGGTTCACCTACGCGCCGACCAATGGCCCGGGCGGCGGCGTGTTCAAGTCGACTGATGGCGGAACTACGTGGCGACGCCTGACCAATGGATTGCCCGCAGAGGGGATTGGAAGAACAGGCATCGCGATCGCGCCGACGAATCCGAGCCGTCTCTATGCGATCGTGGACTGCCTCGTTCCCGAAGCTCCACCGGAGGTAGAGCCTCCATTGGGTACACCGGCCCCCCAACCGTCGCCAGCCGGCGCCCGTCCGTCGAGTCCGCCTCCGGGGCAGGGTGGATTCTTCCGCTCCGACGACGCGGGCGCGACATGGACCCGCCTCTCCAACGACCCCGCGCTGTGGGGACGAGGGTGGTACTTCGAGAAGATCGCCGTCGATCCGACTGATGCAGATACCGTTTACGTCCCCAACGTCGCAGTGAACAGAACGCGAAACGGCGGCATGACGTGGGACGTGTTGCGCGGATCGCCGGGTGGAGACGACTATCATCAGGCGTGGATCTATCCCGGCGATCCCAACACAATGATCGTCGCCAGCGATCAGGGCGCGATCATCACGCGCAACGCACGGGCGAAGGATCCGCGCGACGTCACCTGGACGTCGTGGCTCAACCAGCCTACCGCGCAGATCTATCATCTCTCAGTCGATTACCGCTTTCCGTATTGGGTCACGGGCGCGCAGCAGGATTCCGGCGCGATCGCGGTTCGCTCGCGCGGCAAATTTGCCGAGATCTCGATGCACGACTGGGAGCCGATCGCACCCGGAGGCGAGAGCGGATACACCGCCGGTGATCCGCTCAATCCGGGAGTCGTCTACGGCGGAGACGGGCAGCGCTGGATTCTCGACACGAACATTCCCGTGGAGGGGACGACCTCACCGAAATCTCCCGAGCCCGCGCGAAGCGACTGGACTCAACCGCTCGTCTTCTCGAGAGCGGATCCTCGCTCGCTCTACTACGCGAATCAGTTCGTGTTCAAGACGACAGACGGCGCAAAAACCTGGAAGCAGATCAGTCCGGATCTCACTCGCGCGGAAATCGTAATTCCTCCGACATTGGATGCGACGGCTGCCGCAGCGACCGACCGGAACGGCAAGCGTGGGGTCGTATACACGATTGCTCCATCACCCTTGCGCGCTCTTTTGATTTGGGTCGGCACCGATGACGGACTGATCCACGTCACGCCCGACGATGGAAAGAGCTGGCAGAATGTCACACCGAGCACGATTGGGTCGTGGAGCAGGGTGACGACGATTGAGGCTTCGCACTTCGATCCGGGCACCGCGTACGCGAGCGTCGACCGCCATCAGCTACAGGATTTCGATCCCTATGTCTACCGGACGCGCGATATGGGGAAGACCTGGCAGAAAATCACGAGAGGACTTCCCGCCGGCGTGTATGTGCACGTGATCAAGGAAGATCGAGAGCGCCGCGGACTGCTCATGGCCGGCACCGAGCGCGGTTTTCACGTCTCGTTCGACGATGGCGACAACTGGCAGTCGCTCCAGCTCAACATGCCGGTGACTTCGATGCGGGACTGCGAGATATACGGCAACGATCTCATTGTCGCGACGCACGGACGCGGTTTCTGGATCATCGACGACTTGAGCCCGCTGCGTCAGCTGAGCGACGCAGTGACGCAAGGCGATGCATACCTCTTCAAGCCGGCCGACGCGATCAATTTCATCGAGGGCACCGACAACGGAACGCCGCTCCAGAAGGACGAGCCGCAGGCGGAGAATCCACCGAACGGAGCGGCCATCGATTACTACCTGAAGAGAAACGCGAGCGAACCAGTGACTGTCGAGATACTCGACGACAAGGGCATAGTGGTTCGCACGTTCTCGAGCGTTCCAGGCCCACAACAGCCGGCGGCGACGCGACTTCCTCGGGTCTCACCGCTCTGGCAATCGAGTCCGCAGGTAGTTGCGTCGGATGCAGGGATGCACCGAATCGTCTGGAATCCTTTGCGCGAGAGGCCGCGCGACGCAACGCCGGCCGACGAGGGTGGTCCCCTCGACAGGCGTTATACCGGCAATTTTACGGCAAAGCTCACCGTGAACGGAAAGGTTTACACCCAACCGTTCACGGTGAAGCCCGATCCAAGAAGCCGAGCGGGATGAATCCCGCTCGATAGCTTTCGCGCGGTTCAGCCGCCCCGCGTACGCGTGACGTCGATGTTTCTTCCGCAGAACGTGCCGGTCACAGTGACGCTGTGAGCGGCTGGATCAAACACAGAGGTGACGTCGACGTCGCAGGTACCCGAACCCGTGGTGCCTCTGGTCCACGTGAAGCTGCCCTTGTGGGACTGGGTCTGGAGTCCCGAGGGTCTCCACGCAACGAGATTGAACGTCGAGTGGTAGGCGATGTTGGGATTGCCGTTCAGCGTGATGATGCTGGCATCCTTAGCTTCGAACGCACAGGCTGCGTCCGTCCTGGTCGCGTTGGTCTCGACGGCGACATTCCCCGTCGCGCGGTCTGCGGTGCCG
>JBBQAV010000054.1:0-17102 GCA_038316775.1 Gemmatimonadales bacterium
TAGACTTGCGAGGGCATGGTCACTATTCCGTCACTTCCATAGTGTCCCGGGTCGATGTGGCGCTCAAAACTCTCGTCGAGATGCAGGATGGTGCTATAAAGCACGCCACACTCGGAAGACGCTCCAAGCCACCAGGCGTTGTGGCAATGACGCAAGAAAAGGAAGAACTCGCTGGTTACGCGCTGAGCCCACCGCCCCCCAAAAGGCTCCTCGGGGTTGTGGTCGCTGTCGCCGTAAAGCCTAGCCCACTTGAAACGGCCCTCGATTCTGTTTTGGACTCCACCGCGAATAAACGGCTCGTTCGCCGCGTTCAACGCCAGAATCCCGTAACTGTTCGGTTGCAAGTCACTAGACGCGTTGCCCGGACCGTATGCCTCTGCTAGGTCGATGACCGATTTAGCCGCCGCCGCGTCGAGAATGCAAGCGACCGACGAGGTGCGGATATAATAGTTCAGCCCATAGCAGATTTTGATTAAAGAAATGGTACGTAGGTTGTTAATGAGCCGCTGAAAATCGGGCCAGCCCAGGACTTTCGCTATGATTGCCCCTTGGTGAGGGGTGTCGATGGTGACAACGCCTTTGACAAGCCCACCCGGATACGAGGTATTGCGTTGCCCAACTCTCCGCGAGAGCAGGCCTCCCATGCTGTGACCAATGAACAGCGCATTCGCGCCCAACACGGTTGCCCGACCCTGCAAATCCGCAGACTGTTGCTCGATGTTTTGACGCCACTGAAGCGACGGGACCAGTATCCTCGAGAAAGCATACGGACTTGGATCACCGACCAACCAAGGCTCCATGCGGGGAAACCAAGTGTTCTCATCGCTCTTGACTCCATGGACTAGCGCCAGGCCCTGCCCCGGGCCGTTGTCGATGAACCTATCCGCATGCGGCTGCGGTACGGTGGTTCGGAGGTCCGGCGCGGGAGAACGGAGACTGGGGGCGGGCCCCACGGCAGCTACGAGACTCGGAACACTTGCAACACGAGTAGGTGTCCCAGCCGGATGATTCTTCCGCCATTCAGCGCGCTCTTTTTCTTTCTCTGTGTTGACCCAAAAGACGTATTTCTTGTGATCTCGATGGACTGTGCTCTTTAGGGTTACAGCACCGAGCTTTTCTTCAGTCTGCTCGTCTTCAGTCAGCAGCAGCCACTGGTCCGCTCTCTTCTTATAGAGCTTCTTCAGCTCCCCGTGCCGGCCACCCGGCTCATTTATCGGAATAGTTACAAGCTCGCCGCCGTCAGCAGTCGAAGACAAGGTAGGCCGGTTGGATTGCACTGAGGTAGACTAGATCCCGGTACCGCGATCAGGTTGGTCATCAGGACCGCGCCACAATCGGGATGTGATTCCGGGCAGTAACCTCCACCACCCCCGGGGCCGGACCCGATTGAGTTTACGGTCGTAGTCCCAATGCTTTCTGTGAAGACGGTCGGAGCTAGCGGCGCAATCGCGTTACCGGCTGCGTCATAAAACGTGAGTACGTCGTTTATCAGGGTGGAGGAAGCGAGACCAGAGTTGTATTCCTCGCCGCCCCAGTTGTACGAGTTGATGCGTGTTGAGCCGTCATAGCCATAGCCGCCTTCGACGTGATCTGACTCGTATTCCGTCGGGAGCTGCATGCTGTAAACCATCCCGTCGACCTCTGGGTCATAAACCGGGGACGAGAACTCCAGAACGGCGCTTTCCGTGGAACTCACATCTTCCGCAACATAGGAATCGACCGGGTTGATTTGCCCGTCATAGAGGACGGCAAGTGCGGGCATCGGCGGCGACTTTGAGTGTTTTGTATCGGTTGGCATTGTTCCATCCGAGCACGCCGCTAGTAGTGCGGCGAGCAAGACCCAATGACGCGATAATCTCATTCCGTGAGCGAGGTCCTTCGACGTCTTCAGCATCAGAACGCTCCTTGAATTGGTAGATCCCGGCTCGGGCGCACACTCGGGGACCACTATTTGAGGATTCGAGAGCGTCAGGTCAGAACGCTGTCAGATCAAATTCATTCGACGCGAGCCTAAACGGTTCGATCGTCAGAAGTGCGCCGTGATACACGTATCTCAGGTAAGCATCGGCAGCATAGGGCTTGTTGCTCTGCGCAGCAATGCCGTTTTCGTATCACCTGATGTCGAAATCGTAACATCGCTCTTTTCCCCTCTCAGATTCGGAGCAAGTAGTGGGCGAGACGGATCTCTCATCGTTGGGACGGCGATATGAAATCGACATTCTCGTAATAAGAAAGGCGCATTTGCCCACGCTCAAACCGGTGAATATTGAAACGGTTTGCCGTCGAAGAAACAGGAGAGCTAGGTGTCAGGATGTGGGAATTTCGGTGGGGCAGTTCGACTGCACCTCCACCCAAACTAGAGCTGATATGAAACTGACATAGAGGTGAAATGAGTCGACATTTCGCCGGCGCCCGAACGGGTGAGAGTTATGTACACCTTCCCGAATAAGGGTCCGATGCGACGGACTGTCGGCGCCCTCCTGCAGCAAGTGCTTTGTCCACCGTGACTATCACCCAAGCAACGTCCTCTGGGAGAACGCACAGCTGAGCGGTGGCGTCGACTGGGTCAATGGCTGCCGAGGCCCGGCGGGGATCGATGTGGCCTGGTGCAGGGACAACCTCGCGAACCTTCACGGCGTTGAGGTCGCGGGCGATTTTCTCGCGGCCTACATCGCGGTTGCCGGATCAGAGTTTCAATACAATCCCTACTGGGACATGATGTCGGTAGTCGAGATGCTCCCAGGCCCGCCGTCGATGTACGAGGGATGGAGGGCCGGCGGAGTTCCGAACATAAGCAGCGCGATCATGCGCGCGCGCGTTGACGCCTATGTCGCGAGCGTGGTGGATCGGCTCTAGCTCTTTCCCTTCCTGCGCCTGCTTCGCCTGTCCTGAATGAAAATCGTGGTGATCATCCAGAGCCCGATGACTCCGGCGACGAGAAAGCCGATCGTGCCCAGCCGCCGCTGATATGCCATCAGCGACCCACTCGCGACCAGGAGTCCTCCGAGGACGAGCCCGGTAAAAATGCGGTTGGCAACTTTCTCCAGACCCAGCAACAGCGAGCCGAGCTGGGGAGTGTCGACGCGGACGGCAAAATCGTCGGTTACCATCTTCTGCGTCAGCACATCCAACCGGTGCGGAAGCGCTCGTAGCAGATCGGAGGTCTCTGCCGCCATCTGAAACAGCCGGCTGGGCGACATCTCGCGCCGCGCGCGCTTGTTGGCGATCTCGGCTGTGTAATCGCGAATGGACTCGGACGGATTGAAGTTGGGATCGAGGGAGCGAGACACGGCGTCGAGGTTGAAGAGCGCTTTCGCGAGCAGCGTCAGCTCCGCCGGAAGCTTGAGTCCCTCGCGGAACGCGATCGTGATCATCTCATACAGTATGATTCCGGCGGGAGTGTCCTCGACGGTCTGGTTCGCCTGCTTTGCCACGAGCGCAGAGACGTCGCGGATGTAATCGGTTCGATTGAACTCGGCGGGCACCTCTCCCATCTCCATCAGCGTCTCAGCGGCGGAGTCGCCGTTATTCTCCGCCATCGCCAGCAGCAATCGCACGACGTGGTCGCGCATCGTGCCCGTGAGGTGGGCGGTCATGCCGAAGTCGATCAGCGCGAGCTTGGGATCGTCGCGCGGAGCGGCCGCAACCGCTGCTGCCTTTGCTTCGTTCTCGGATTCCACCAGCGCCGTCGCGCCTTTTCTCACGACCTGCCGGCGATCGTCCTCCATCGCCTCTGCCGGCGTCTTCGGATTCTCGCGTCCCGGCAGCACGATGAACACGTTGCCGGGATGCGGATCGGCGTGAAAGTGTCCGCTGTCCGTGATCTGCTGGAGGTACGCGTGCGCGAACTCTTCGGCCAGTTCGGTAAAGTCGTACTCGATCCGGGCGATGGGCGGAATCGAATCGATCTTCACGCCTCTGATGCGCTCTATCGTGAGGACTTTGTGGGTCGTATACGCATCGATCACGCGTGGAATCAGGATGTGCGGAAAGGTCGCGAGCATCTTTCTGAACAGTGCCGCGTTCCGCGCTTCGGTCCGGTAATCGAGCTCGTCGATCAGCGCGCGCTCGACCTGCTGCACGACCCCGATCAGGTCGATCCTGGATCCCGCCGAAGTGTGTTCTGTCAGGAACGTGGCGAGATCCCGGAAATACTCGATATCCTCCGCGAGCTGCTCGCGCAGGTGGGGCCGCTGCACCTTGACGACGACGCTCCGCCCGTCGCGCAGCTCGGCGGCGTGCACCTGGCCCAGGCTCGCGCTTCCGAGTGGCTTGGGATCGAACGACGCGAACAGCTTGCTGATTCGGGCGTGCAGCTCCTCCTCGATGGCCTTCTCGACCAACTCGAAATCCATCGGCGGAACGTCGTCCTGGAGGTGCTCCAGCTCGTCGATGTATGGCTTGGGAATCAGGTCGGGACGTGTCGAGAGGACCTGTCCCAGCTTGATATAGGCGGGGCCCAGCTCGACGAGCCGCTCGCGGAAAGCCTTGGCTTTGTTGCCGATCTCGCCGTCCGCGCCGCCGTCGTCGGAGACGCCAGCTCCTTCGAGACCGAGAAGTCCCTGACGACTGGCGAAGTCGCGCAGCCCATAGTTGGTAAAGAGGCGTATGGTCGCGACAAGGCGCGGAAGATGCTTCGGCGAGAGAATCATGACTGCGCAAAAGGCAGAAAACATGCCCGCTTCGAGTGGCTCCGTATGGAGTCGCGGGAGATATTTATTCATGCCGAAAAAGAAAAAGCCGGCTCGGACCGTGAAGACGTCTCGCGCGGCTCCCAAGCGCGTCGCAAAACCGGGTTCTGGGCGAGTGAAAGTCGGGCACGTGGCCAAACCGTGGGGACACGAGACGATCTGGGCGCAGTCGGAGCGCTACGTCGGGAAAATCCTGCACATCAACGCCGGCCAGGAGCTGTCGGTGCAGTACCACAACAAAAAGGATGAGACGATCTACCTCTTGTCGGGGGAAATCACTTATCGGGTTCAGATGCCGGGGAAGGACATCCTCGGCGACGTGCAGCTCAAAATCGGCGAATCGTTCAGAATCACGCCGGGAACCATCCACCAAATGGTCGCCCTAACGGACTGCGATGTGCTGGAAGTTTCGACACCGGAACTCGATGACGTCGTCCGCCTGAGCGACAAATACGGACGCGAGGGAACATCAGCGCCATGAAAGTGATCATCCCGCTGGCGGGGAAGGGAACGCGACTTCGCCCGCACACGCATCTCACGCCCAAGCCGATGATGAAGGTCGCGGGCAAGCCCGTAATGTCCTACGTCCTCGACGAGCTCAAAAAGCTAGGGAACGTCGAGCAGGTCATCTACATCACCGGCCACCTCAAGGAAAAGGTCGAGGAGTACGCGCGGGCCGAGATGGATGTGCCGTCGGTGTTCATAGAGCAGAAGGTGCAGGACGGGACGGCGGGCGCGATCGGACTGGCGCGAGACTACGTCGACCAGCCCGTTCTCATCATCTTCGTCGACACGATCTTCGACGCCGATCTCTCCAAGGTCAAGACCGTCGATGCGGACGGTATCATCTGGGTGAAGGAGGTCGAGGACTACCAGCGCTTTGGCGTCGTCGTGACCGACGAGGACGGCAACATGACGAAGATTATCGAGAAGCCGAAGACTCCGATCTCGAAGCGCGCCAACATCGGTCTCTACTACATCAGGAACTGGAAGCTGCTGTTCGAGGGAATCGAATGGGTTCTCAAGCAGCCGAAGAACCAGGGCGAGTATTTCCTCACCGACGCGTTTCAGTACATGATCGACAAGGGCGCGAAGATCAGAGTCATCGATGTCGAAGGTTGGTACGACGCCGGGAAGATCGACACGATGCTCGAGACGAATCAGGCGATGCTCGCGCGCGGCCGCGCCCGGCGGCCGCGGAACGCCGGGGATTCGACGATCATCGATCCGGTTTATATCGAAGACAATGTCACGCTCAGGAAATCGAAGGTCGGGCCGAACGTTTCGATCGGCGCAGGCTCTGTGCTCGACGGATCGGAAATAAGCCATTCGATCGTCGGCGCCAACGTGAGGATCACGAAATCGGTGCTGAAGAACTCGCTCGTCGGGGACGACTCCGTGCTGGAGGGAGTGAAGGGCGAAGTAACTGTGGGTGACCACTCAGAGGTGCGCTCATCATAGATTCGTCTCCGGCGGACAGACCGCGTCCGAAGCTCGGACGCAACGTTCTCGGTCTCAGCGCGGCGAGTTTTTTCACCGACGTCTCGACAGAGATGATCTATCCACTCCTGCCGGTCTTTCTCGCTGGAGTCCTCGGCGCGAACGCCAGCTTCATCGGCGCGATAGAAGGCGCGGCGGAGACCACCGCATCGTTGCTCAAGCTGCTGAGCGGCTGGTGGTCGGACAAAGTGAAGACCAGAAAGCCTTTCGTGGTCGCGGGCTACCTCATCGCCGGACTCGTGCGTCCGTTCACGGCTATGACTCACAGCGCAACGCAGGTCCTCGCCATTCGCCTCACAGATCGCGTCGGCAAAGGAATTCGTTCCTCTCCGCGTGATGCGCTGCTCGCGGATTCGGCCCCGCCCGAGGTGCGAGGACGCGCGTACGGCTTCCACGCCGCGGCGGACAACGCGGGAGCGGTGCTGGGGCCGTTGCTCGCGTTCATGATCCTCAAGCTGCACGGCGTCGGCACGTTGGACACCAGCAGACATCTCCTGCCGCGCGACGAGCACGCGATCAGAAACGTATTCTGGCTCTCCGCGATTCCAGCGGCGATTGCATTGGTCGTCCTGGTCGTGGTCGTGAGTGACATACCACGGCACGATGTCGACAGCAAACGCGCGGAGACGGGGGGCGACGGCGGTCGTCTTGGCCGCCGGTTCTGGGCTTACCTGGTCGTCGTTCTGCTATTCACGCTTGGGAATTCCACCGACGCGTTTCTGTTGTTGCGTGCAAATCAGCTCGGCGTTCCAGTCGCGCTTGCGCCGATTCTGTGGGCGGTGCTCAACTTCGTGAAGGCTGCGACCGGCACCTATGGCGGACAGCTTTCTGATACCATCGGCCGGAAGCCGCTCATTGTCGGAGGGTGGCTGCTTTACGCGGCGGTGTACTTCGCCTTCGGGTGGGCGGGCGCCGCGTGGCAGGCGTGGGCGCTGTTCGCCGTGTACGGAATTTTCTACGGCATGACCGAAGGTACTGAAAAGGCGCTGGTTGCCGACATCGTCCCCAAAGCTCGGCGCGGAGCGGCGTTTGGGTGGTACAATCTCGCCCTCGGACTTGGAGCTCTCCCAGCGTCGCTCATCTTCGGAGCGATCTGGGACCGCTCGGGTGCGCCGGCCGCATTCGTGTTTGGCGCGACGCTCGCGCTCGCGGCGGCCGTGCTGATGATTTTCGTCGCTCCAGGTTCGCAGCTCCGCGAGGCGAAGTGATCTCGTAGGCGGTTCGCCGATTGCGGCGGGCCCTCCCCGAGCGAGTAGAGTGCGCGCTTCACAACCGCACCTCTCGCCGAGGAGGATTTATGAAACACAGACATGGCGAAGGAGTTCTTTTTTTCGCGTTGTTCGCGTCGCTCGCTGCTTGCGCAGACCCCGTGAGCCACACTGTATCACCTTCCTCTGGAAAGGAGATAGTAGCAGACCCTGCGCCGCCGAGCGCGGAGCGTGTCGCGCTGACCACAATCGCGCGGCTGGTGGCGGTGGCGATGGACAACGAGCCGGCCCGCCAGCATCTCAAGCGCGACATGCGGGCTGCACCTTTTCGCGAACACAAGCTGGAGCTTAGTTCGTATCTCAAGTCGAAGGACGGCAAGGCGCTGCTCGATCGCATGGTTGCGCTGAGCAGCGGTGGAGAGAGCGAGCTGTTCGGAACTCTGGCCGCCATTCGTCCCCTCGAGTTCTACATGCCGGTGGCAAAGCATCGGGAATCGTGGACCGGCAAGGGTGACGTGCTCGTCGTATCGCAGCTCGATGAATCCGGGCCGCTCGTCGCGTTCGACGAGCGCGGGTCCGAAATTGTGGTCGACCGCAAGACAGCTCCAGAGCAGCCCGTGCTGTCGATCGTTCCGGTCGAGACGCGATTTGACCAGCCGATGCCGGCCGCCGCGTCGCGGAACGCGGGAGATCTGAATGGCGCGGCCATTGGGACTCTCCAAGTCGTTAATCTCCAACCGTCGTCGCTCATCGCATGCGGTGAGACCTGCGGTGGGGGCGGAAGTGGCGGAAGTACGCCGTCGATTCCGCCGGGACTCTACCTGGAGTTTTCGCGGATCATAGACGCCAAGGAGCCGTGGTTTCGCGGGGAGCCGGAAATCGAGGTCCACGTCCAGGGCCCGACCACTACGTTGGCTCCTACGTACGCCGACGACCTGTCATGCTCGGGCGAGCACGCGTATGACGTGAGAAAGGTGTTCAACCAGGACGGAGCGTTCTGGGAAGGGCGCGTATTGCTGTTGTCCGGGGACGAGACCAACGCGTACATCAGCAGGTTCAACCAGGGATTTCACGTGTTCTTCTGGGAGGACGACAACGAGCCGTGCACGCTCAAGCTCGATTCCAACGCGCTCGTCGATCTCATTAAGTCGACGGCGGCGGCGACCAGCACCGTGGCGCTCAAGGTACTTCCAGGCGCACCGACATGGTTGGTCGTTGGCGCCTTCATCGGTACTCTTTTTTCCAACGCCGGGGCCTGGCTGCTTACAAATGACGACTTCCTTGGAGCGGCGGTCGAACAGGGCAGCGCAGGCTACTACTATCCCGGAAACACGCACGTACTCATGGATGGCACAACGCTGAACGGTCGGGCAACGATCGTCTACCGGCGATAGCAGCGGAGAGAGGGCGCACATTGAGCGCTTCGTCAGGACAAACTGGTCGTAGAATGGAGATTTGAGCAGTTAACTCTGATGTTCTCCCGGGGTCGCTCAAATCGTCCTTAGTTGGACGGTTTGAGCGATCAACGGAGGACAAAATGAATTCTGGAATTATTTCGGCGCTTATGGTTGGCGCTGCTGTTATTGGAACGACGGCTCGGGCACAGACGAACGGTCACGCGGGTGCCCCCGTCGCAGCAGTTGAATCAGGCCCACCCGCCGTTTCCGCTCGGCGCGTTGCACACACAGATTCGACGCGCACCACCGATTCGACCCGTGCATACGACACGCAGGCGCTTCGCATCGAGTCGAGCTGGGGAAGTGCCAAGATCATTCGCGGCGCCCCAGGCGCTATTCTCGGGACGGTCGGGTGGTTCCGCGATTACGACGTCGAGAAGCTGGTCGAGTCGTCTCCGAGTGCCGTAGCTGACGCGCACAAATTCAAGACTAACAACTTTCGCGGGTCAGTTTTGACAGCGATAGGGGCGACAACGGTCGCGGTCGGGATCGTCGTGACGGCCAACAGCTCGAACAACGCCGCGAGCCCGATGCTCATAATTGCGGGCGCGGGCATAATGGCGTACGGCGCGCAGCACATCAATAAAGGCTACAACGCGCTGTCGCGTGCGGTGTGGTGGTACAATCGGGATGTCGCCGCCAAATAGGCGGCAGAATCAAGAAAAACAACGGAAGACTACCAGCGACCCGCTGGTAGCGTCCCGCTGCCCGCTGCCCGCCCTTTGCACCTACGTCCTATTTGCCTTCCAACGGCGGTAGGCGATCCATACCCCGGCTACAACAAGGGCGAGCGGGATCAGGATTCCGAGTGAGGCTATCACGCCCGCGACCAATGCTACGAAGTTTTTCCAGGCGCGACGCAGGGCGGCAGCGATAGGGTTTTCGCCAGGATTGCTTCCGAGTATGGGCGCGGGCTCGTGCACGGTGACCGTGAGCGTGCTCATCGCCACGCGAGCGCTCAGGAAGCGCAGCCTGCCTTCGTAGCGCTCGATCTCTTCGCGCACCCGCGCGAGCTCCCGCTCTACTCGCAAAACCTCGTCGAGCTTTCCGGTCCTGTTGGAGAGCAGCGTGATCAGCCGGTCCTCGAGCCGGCGCGCGTTGTTGACACGGGCTGTCACGTCCACGAACTCTTCGCCGACATCCTGTGCCGACGTGTTGACAGTCTCGACCTTGCCGACGGTCGACAGCGACCCAACGGCCTCGTCGTATTTCGCGGCGGGAATCTTGATCTCGAGCGTTGCCTGGCGGATCTGATCGTGGCCGCCGCTGATCGACGAGTTCGTGATATACCCGCTCACCTGTGCCGTGAGCTGGCGAAGCTTGAGGATGGCGGGATCCACCTTGTCGACCTCAATAAACGCCTGGCCGGTGCGGATGACCATCGACGGCGCGGCAATAGTGCCTGCACTCACCTGCTGAAGGGGATCAGCACCTGAGGCCGCCGGTGACGACGCGGCGTCAGCCGATTGAGCACTGAACTCCGGGGGCGCGGCAATCATTTTTGCGGCGGCATCGCCGCGCGCCTCGCCACTTTCCGCCGATGTCCTGCCCATGGGCGCCCCGAGGGCACCCGGCGAAACAACGGGACTTGCGAGAACCGCGCTACCATCGGTAGCGGGAGAAGAAGAATCGCCACCGCACGCGTACAGCGCGCAGAGGGCTACGACCAGCAGGTTGGTTCGTGCTTTCATGTCTGACTCGGTTGAGGTTTCCTGAGAGACGCCGGCCGAGTCAGTTGTTGCACACCTAGGGCGTCAGCAGCACTTCGAGCCGGCGCGGTTGTAGCGGTCGTTCATGCGGGTGTGACGGAACTCGGTCTCGCTCATGATGCGATCGCCGGGATGAGCTGAGCGCATGTGCGAGAGATAGCGCCCGTAGTCGGGGACGCCTAGTACCGCACGGGCAATTGAAGCAGCGCGCAAAAACATAGAGGTGACGTAGTTGATCATTTGGTTGAATCACGCGTCGGCAGATACCGTTCGAACAGCTCGAAGATGCGGCGGTATTCATCCGCCCACGACGAGGGTCTCACAAAGGCGTGATCCTCGACCGGATATGCCGCAAGCTCCCAGCGCGTTTTGCCGAGCTCGATGAATCTCTGGGTGAGCCTGACGATATCCTGAAAATGGACGTTGGCATCCACCATCCCGTGCGCCATCAGCAACGGGTCATGGAGACCATCCGCGAAGTAAATAGGAGACGACTGACGGTAGGCCAGCGTATCGTTTTGGGGCAGGTTCAGAATGTTTGAGGTATAACCCTGATTGTAGTGGGCCCAGTCGGTGACGCTCCTGAGCGCCGCACCGGCTCCAAAGTGCGGAGATTCGGTAAAAAGGGCCATCAGCGTGATGAATCCGCCGTAACTCCCCCCATAGATGCCGATTCGCTTGGGATCGACGTGGAGAGTGCTGGCAAGGTACTTCGAAGCATCCACCTGATCCTGCAAGTCGCGACCGCCCATGTGACGGTAGATCGCGGTTCGCCAGTCGCGGCCATAGCCATCCGAACCGCGATAGTCGAGATCCAGGACCGTGTAACCCTTCGACGCGAGGAACTGGTTGAACATGTACTCGCGTGGATACTCCGACCAGAAATTGCCGACGTTGTGCAGATACCCCGCGCCATGCACGAACACCACCGCCGCCCCGTTGGGCTGGGCGTGCATGTCACTCGGCCTGTAGATGTGCGCGGGGACCTGGACGCCATCCGAGGCCGGAATCATGACGATCTCCGGCACGATCCACGGAAACGACAGCCACTCCGCACTCGGCGACACGGTGAGCTGGGACATGTCAGCGCCGCGCACACCTCGTATAAGAAACAACTCGGGCGGACGGTTCACGTACGAGTACACATCCGCGACCATCTGGCCATCGGGCGACACCACCGTTTCGTGCTTGCCCGTTCGCGCCGTGATCTTCTCCATCGCTCCGCCCGCCGTCGGCATTCGATAGAGGTGTTGCTCGAACGGCGAACCCTGATTGGTCTCGAGATAAAACCACCGATCGTCGGGTGAGAGCGCGACGTCGCGAACTTCCCACCTTCCGCGAGTCAGCTGCTGCTTACCGCTTCCGTTGGGGGCAATCGTATAGAGGTGTGAGAATCCATCGGCTTCCGAGACGTACCATACCCGTCCCGGGCTTTCGCCGTACCATCCTCCACAATCGTTGCACGGACCGCCGACCCACGCCGTGTCGCGAAGAGTTTCCAGCGTAGTGAGCTTTGCCGTTGGATCGACGGTTTGAAGGAAACGTGTCTTGTTGTCGTCGCTGTAAGCGTAAATCAGCGCCCGGGTACCGCTGTCATTCCAGCCGAGCAGGTCGAACGCACCCGTAGTCGAGTCGGCTGGAAAAGTCTTTAGCCATGTCACGCCCGCGGTAGGAATCGTGATCAGCGCGATACGTCCGTGCTGACCGGCGTCGCCGACTTTGGTGCGGACGCGAAGCTCCTCGGTGTACCCGGTGCGGGTGACGTACTGCGGAATGTCCGTCGTGCGCTGTCCGGACGCGGGCGTCCGCGTGGTGATCAACAACGACGTACCGGTCGGCGAGATGGAAAAGTCCAAGACCTGTTCTCCGGACTGCAGATAGATCGGCTTGAGTCCGAGCGAATCGCGCTGCAGCCGGTCTGCTCGGGCTATGCTGTCCGCGCGGATGCGGTCCCGCACGGACTCGAACAGGTCGCGTTGCTGCTGCTCGAGGCGACCGCGCTGGCCCAGCGCTTTGGCGGAATCGGACGGCGATGGCCCCTGCCGGATGTCTGTAATCTGGCGCAGGAAACCGTTGGAGAGATCGATGGAATAAATGTTGTTGCTGCGGACGAAGAAGATCTGCCGGTCGTTGGCCGAGAACTGCGGATTGCTCTCTGCTTCGACGGTTTGGGTGAGGCGGCGGGTCGTCCCGTTCGTGAGATCGTTTACGTACAAGTCTCCGTTGAACGCCACTACCGAGTAGCGCCCGGTACGGGAACGCTCGCTCTCCGAGAACCGGAAACCGCTGGAATCGACCTGCTGGACCGACACGCGCTCGGGCTTGGCGCCGGCAACCGCGCGGACTCGGAATTGTTTGGGTGTCTCTTTCCAGTCGCTGCCGGGCTCGAGCCACGTAAAGTAGATCCACTTGCTGTCGGCGCTCCAGTGGACGTTCTGGGGCTGGCGGCCATAGAGCTCGGGGCCGCGCATGACGTTTTTGATCGAGAAGTCGAAGGGCTTCGTTTGCTGCGCGCGAAGAGGCAAAACGGCGCAAACCAGCACGAGACAGAGGGCTTTTCGCATAGCGGAGAAAAGGTTGGACCGAAGAATGGACGTGAGGTTAGAGCTATGGCGTGGCTGCCGGAAGTCTCACGCCGCGCGAGTTACGGGCTCGAACGGAACCTCGGTGCTGTGGCACACTTTGCGGCCGCTCAAAACCGTGTACCACTCATGCGCGGACGCAACGAGAATCACGACGACTGAGATGAGAAAGAACGCCGCCACCGCGGCGTCGATGCGATCGTTCAGGATCAATCGCCTGGCCTGAGTCACCGTCTGCACACCATTTGGCAGAGCACCCGTGGCCAGAGTTTCTCCGACCATCCGCGCGTGCGAAAGAAAACCCAGCTTGGGATCGGGCGAGAAGATCTTCTGCCAGCCGGCCGTCATCGTGACGGTTGCAAGCCACGCCAGCGGGAGAATCGTCACCCACGCGTACCTGGCCTTGCCCATCTTGATGATGATGGTCGTGCCGACGCAGAGCGCGACCGCCGCGAGAAGCTGATTCGAAATTCCGAAGAGCGGCCACAATGAGTTGATGCCGCCGAGTGGATCCATTACACCCTGGTAGAGGAAATAGCCCCAGAGCGAAACGACGATCCCGCTCGACATCACAACGGCCGGATACCACGACACTCTGCCGATCGGTGCCCAGACGTGCTTGAGCAGATCCTGGAGCATGAAGCGCCCGACCCGCGTGCCCGCATCGACCGTGGTGAGAATGAAGAGCGCCTCGAACATGATCGCGAAGTGGTACCAGAGCGCCATCGCCGTCGGACCTCCCAATACACGCGAAAACAGGTGCGCCATTCCCACCGCCAGACTCGGCGCGCCGCCTGTGCGCGAGAGAAGAGTCTTCTCGCCGACGTCCTGCGCCAGGAGCTGCATCTGCGCCGGATCGAGCGTGAATCCCCAGCTCTGAACAGCAGCAGCTGCGCTCGCGGCGGTGGTTCCGATCGCGCTCGCCGGCGCGTTGATCGCGAAATAGACGCCGGGCGTGAGCACGCACGCCGCTATGAGAGCCATCACCGCCACGAGGGACTCGGTGAGCATCGCGCCATAACCGACCATCCGCGCGTCGGCCTCGTTCGCGAGCAGCTTGGGAGTCGTCCCCGACGCGATGAGAGAATGAAATCCGCTGATCGAGCCGCAGGCGATGGTGATGAACGCGAATGGGAAGATCTTCCCGGCGAACACGGGCCCGGTGCCATTCGTGAACTGGGTCAGCGCCGGCATTTGCAGAGGCGGCAGAACGATCAGTATCCCGAGGGCGAGCGCCAGAACGACGCCGATCTTCACGAAGGCAGACAGATAGTCGCGCGGGGCGAGCAGCAGCCACACCGGCAGAACAGACGCGAAGAAGCTGTACACCATGATCAGTAGCGCGAGCGTCTTCCCAGTGAGGGTGAACATCGGCGCGAGCGCAGGATTCGCCGCGACCCATCTGCCCGCGAACAGCGACGCGAGCAGCAACATGAGTCCGATCCCGCTCGCCTCCAGAACCCTGTGGGGCCGGATCCACCGCATGTAGACACCCATCACCAACGCGGTCGGGATCGTGAGCCCAATCGTGACGACGCCCCAGGGACTGGCCTTGAGCGCATTCACCACCACGAGCGCCAGCACGGCGATGAGGACGATCATGATGCCGAGGACCGCCACGAGCGCGGTGAACCCTGCAATGGGACCTATCTCCTCCTTCGCCATCTGGCCCAGCGACTTTCCGTCTCGGCGCACCGAGGCGCATAGAATCACGAAATCCTGAACCGCGCCGCCGATTGCGACGCCGACGATTATCCAGAGAGCGCCAGGAAGAAACCCGAACTGTGCGGCCAGCGTCGGTCCAACGAGCGGCCCTGGGCCGGCAATCGCCGCGAAGTGGTGCCCGAATACGACCCAGCGATTGGTTGGCGTGAAGTCGCGTCCATCGTTGAGCCGCACCGCGGGCGTGGGACGCGCGGGATCGAGCGCGAAGATTTTGCTGGCGATGAACCTGCTGTAAAACCGATACGACACCGCGTAAGTGCAGAGCGCAGCGACCAGCAGCCACGCCGCGTTTACCGGCTCGCCGCGCGACAGTGCCATCCATGCGAAGCTGGCGGCGCCGAGCAGGGAGACGAAGGACCAGATGAGGATGGTGCTGAGTCGTCGCATGAAAGCGTTGCTCACGTGTGCGATGAAATTGAGGATGCGTTAACTTTCCCGCAATCCAATGCATCTCATCGTACGAGCCTTTTCTCTGATTGCCGTCGCGACGCTGTTCGTCGCCTGCGCGTCGAAGCCCCCTGAAACCGAAGCATCACCTGTCGCGCTCCTGCCGCTGGAGCGGATGGCGGGGCAGGAGATCGTCGTCCTGCCGGTTCAGTATCTCTCTTCCACCGACTCGCTCGGCTGGCAGCAGCAGATCCCGAATCGCGCTGCATTTCTCGCCGCACTCGACAATCAAATCGAGGCGGCTCTTACGGCGCGAGGATTGGGGCAGCGCTGGACGTTCGCCGAGGAAATCGAGCGCGCATCGAAGATCAACAGCATCATCATGACCGACGCGCGCTCCCTTTCGGCGGAATGGCTCCGCGGACGAGTCATTCCGGAGACGACAGTGCGGGATCCTCTTCAGCAGCAGGTGCGCGGACTCGTCGGTCTCAAGGGACAGCGTTACGCGATTCTGCCCATCGAGCTCAGGCTCGAGAACAAGGGGAATGGTATGGGCGTTGCGAAGTTGCGACTCGTGATGATCGATGCGCGTATGGCTCTGATCCGCTGGGCAGGCGAGGTCGAAAGCACCCCGATGAAGACGGTTTCCCCGGCGCTAACGGCGAGCGTTGCGAGGGCTTTCGCGGATCTCGTTCTCGCGCCCTGACCTGACTACGATCGAGACGGAGCGACGCGCGACGTGACCACTGTCTTCCACGTCTCGGATCTGCACTTCGGCTGGCCAGCGGTTCCCGAGCAGATCGAGGCGATCGAGCAGTTCATCCTCGACAAGAAGTTCGACGTGGTGGCGATCTCGGGCGATCTGACCCAGCGAGCCAGAGCCGGCGAATTCCAGAGAGCCGCCGCATTCATTCGCGATGCGAGACGGGTGAGCAAGGTCATCACCGTCCCGGGCAATCACGACGTGGCGTGGTGGAAAGCGCCGCTTGGCCTGAGCGAAAAATCAAAGGTCTACGAAAACTATCGCAGATTCATCGACAGCAATCTCGAGCCGGTGCTCCACGTTCCTGGCGCAACGTTCGTCGGGATCAACACCGCGCACGGAGTCACGCTCCGCACTCTGACGTGGAATCTCCGCGACATCTCCATCATCGGTGACATCCACAAGAGGCAGCTCGACGAAGCCCGGGAGATTTTCGAGAAAGCGCCGCCCAAGGATGCGCGGGTGATCGTCATGCACCACAACCCGGTGCGCGGAGAGCTCTCCCAGCGGCACGGACTCAAGTACACCCAGAAGATTCTCGGGGCTTTCGCCGAGATGGGCGTGGATTTAGTCTGCTGTGGTCACGACCACCAGGAATCGGTGCACTACATCGAGCACACCAGGAAGGGTACTGTCATTTCCACCGCCGGCACGATCTCGAACAGATCGCGCGGAGGGCGCCCGTCCTCGGTCAACGTCATTGCAATCGGACGCGAAACGGTCGACGTGACGACCTTCGTCTGGTCAAAAGATCATCGCACGTTCGTGACCGGCCCGCACAAACGCTTCAAGCGAACGGAGTATGTGGCGGCGAAGTGATCGCGAGCAGGTCGCTCTGGAGCTCGACGAATCGCCTCCGAAGAACGCCGACGAGCTGCGGACGCGACTGCAGCGCCTGGGGCTCGGCACGCAGTATCGGGTGCGGTTGACGGCCAATCGAACGGTCGTCGTGAGCTACAGCGGGGGAGAGCTCCGGATCCACACCAGCTTTCTCGGTGGCGACGAAGACGTGTGGAAAGCGATCATCGGGTTCGTGCACGGGCGGACGCGCGCGGCACGCAGGGAAGCGCGCAGGATGAT
>JBBQAV010000055.1:0-16558 GCA_038316775.1 Gemmatimonadales bacterium
AGGCTCGGCGTCTATCAGCTGATGTTCATGGGGAGCGTCCCGGCATACGCCGCGATCGCCCAGACCGTCGAGCTCGCGAAGCGCAGGCACGGACTCGGCGCCAGCAAGCTCGTGAACGCAGTGCTCCGCCGCACCGACCGCGAGCGCGATCAGCTGGCGACCGCACCCCCGACCGATGCACTCGATGCACTGGCCCTCAAGTACTCGCATCCGCGCTGGCTGATCGCGCGGTGGGTCGAGAGGTGGGGCGAGCAGGACACCGAGCGGCTGCTGACGCTGAACAACGCCGAAGCGCCGATCGTGATCCGGCCGTTCGGCATCGTGCGGGAACAGCTGGAGGCGATGCTCGAGGAAGCGGGTGTTCACGTCGCCGAGGCGCCTTACGCGCGCAACAGCATCGCGATCTCGGGCGGCACGACATTCACGGAGCTGGGCGCGTTCAAGAAAGGGCTCTTCTTCGTGCAGGATCCAGCCGCGACGCTCGTGACGGAGTACGCTTCGATTCAGTCCGGTGCGACCGTCGCCGATCTGTGCGCCGCGCCCGGTGGAAAGGCGCTCGAGCTCTCGCGGACCGCGAGCACTGTACTCGCGAGCGATAAATCATTCGGGCGGCTGCAGCGTTTGCTCGCGAACCAGCGGCGGCTGGAGAGCACTAATCTCCTGCCCTTCGTTGGTGATGCGCGGAACCCAGCGATTCAGCCGGTCGATGTCGTCTTGATCGATGTTCCCTGCACCGGCACCGGGACGTTTCGCCGGCATCCAGACGCGCGGTGGCGAATCAAGATCTCCGACATCGCGGTGATGTCGGCGCTGCAAAAGACGATTGTCAAAGCAGCCGCGAAGGTCGTGAAGCCGGGCGGACTCCTCATCTACAGCACCTGTTCGCTCGAGCCGGAAGAGAACGAGCAGCAGGTGGATTCCTTCCTCGCGGAGAATCCCAACTGGGTTCTCGAGCCGCCGCCCGAAGGGACTCTCGCGTCCGAGCTGCTCGACAACGGACGGCTGCGCGTCCTTCCGCACCGTCACGGAGCCGATGGAGCGTTTGCCGCGCGTTTGCGCAGGACCAGCTAGATGAACTGGCGCGCGGCGCCGCGGCGCGCGTTCCCATATCTGATTGCGCTGGCGGGCGGATTTCTCATCGCCTACACCGCGGTATTTCTCTTCGCGTTTCCCGCCGAAGTGCTGCCGGACGATGGAATTCTTCCCAACGTGGTAGGCAAGACATTCGAGAACGCATCAGCAATGCTGCAGAAGGCGGGATTTCCCGCGCAGCAGGGCGAGACGCGATTCCACCGGACGATACCAGCCAACGTGGTGCTCCAGGAAGATCCGCCCGCGGGCAGCAGGCAGAAGCGTGGCACGAATGTCGTTCTCGTCTTGAGCGGCGGGCAGAAAGCCGCCGAAGTTCCGATAACAACGAACATGTCGCAGCAACAGGCCCGCATCGCCATCGAGAACACCGGGCTCACAATGGGGAACGTGACCGAGCAGCTCGCTGACCAGCCGCGCGGACTCGTGATCGCGACGTCGCCTCCGGCTGGATCGAGAGTCGAGCTGCCGGGCACCGTCGATATCGTCCTGAGCAAAGGACCTGCGACAGTACAGGTGCCGGATCTCTATGGGCGCAGCGTCGGTGAGGCACGATCGATGGTGGAGCAGATCGGGCTCAGAATCGCCGGCATGTCGCGCGACACCAGCTCGCTTCAGCCAGAGAACACCGTGATTCGGCAGATTCCCGCGGCCGGCCAGACGATTGCCGCCGGCGGTCCGGTGAGCCTGACCGTCTCCCATTTCCCTCCGCCACCGACGATCAGGATCGACACCGGCCTCACCGTTCCGCCTCCGCCGCCCCTTCCGCGCGCTCCGGAATGACCGTTCGCATTGCACCGTCCATTCTGAGCGCGGATCTATCGAAGCTCGCGGACGAGATCGAGATGCTCGAGGAAGGCGGCGCCGACTGGATTCACATCGACGTGATGGACGGCCGCTTCGTCCCGAACCTCACCTTCGGCGCGAAAGTGATCGAGTCGGTGCGCAAGCTGACGAAACTTCCCCTCGACGTGCATCTCATGGTCGTCCAGCCCGAGAATTACTTCGACAGCTTCGCGAAGGCCGGCGCGAATGGGATGACGATTCACACGGAGGTGTCACCACATCTGCAGCGCCAGCTCAATTGCATCCGGGAGCTGGGTTGTCGCGCGGGCGCGGTCGTCAATCCAGCGACGCCTTTGAATGCTGTGAGCGAGGTCGTCGATGATCTCGACCTGCTGCTGGTGATGACCGTGAATCCGGGCTTTGGTGGGCAGAAATTCATCAAAGGCTCCGTCGACAAGGTTCGGCGCGCCCGGGAGATGCTGACCCTGAATGGGAGCAAGGCGTTTCTCGAAGTCGATGGCGGCATCGATCGCAAAACGATCAAGTCCGTCTGGGAGGCTGGCGCCGACACCTTCGTGGCCGGCAACGCCATCTTCGCTGCAAAGGATCCGAAGGCGGAGATCGAAGAGCTTCGCAGGCGCTGCACGGCACAGGCATGACCGGCAGGCAGCAGCTCGCCGTAGCAGCGCTCGTCGTCGGCGTTGTCTGCGCGATCGCGTTCGGCGCGACGCGTTATCTGCGAAAGGAGCTCTTCCCCGTTCAGCTCGGCAGCAAGGCTCCGAATTTCAGCGCGGTGACGCTCGACTCGGTTCCAAAGCAGAAGACTCTGGCCGACTACAAGGGTCAGGTGCTGATGATCAACGTCTGGGCTACGTGGTGTCTGCCCTGCAGAGTGGAAATGCCGAGTATCGAGGCGCTGCACAAATCGTATGGGCCGAAGGGATTGAAGATCGTCGCGGTCAGCATCGATGATCCTGGAACCGAAGCAGCTATCCGGGCATTCGCCAAGCAGTACGGGCTGACGTTCGAGATCCTGCACGATCCGAGAGGAGACATTACCGATGCGTATGACATCGACGGTTATCCCGAGACGTTCATCATCGGACGCGATGGAATAATCAGAAAGAAGCTGATGTCAGCCAGTAATTGGAATTCGCCTTCGTCGCGCGCGCTCGTCGAGAGACTCTTGAATGAGCCCTCGCCCTCCGAATAGCATGCCGCGCATCCTGGGGATCGAGACCTCGTGCGACGAGACCTCCGCCGCTGTTCTCGAGGGAGCGGGCAACAACGTCACCCAGAAATCGCTGGTGATCCTCTCGCAGGACATCCATCGCGTTTTTGGTGGCGTGGTTCCGGAGATTGCATCGCGTGCGCATCTCACCAGCATCGTCCCCGTGGTCGAGCGCGCGTTGGACGAAGCGGAAACCAAGCTCGATGATATCGACGCCGTCGCCGTCACCAACACGCCGGGACTCGTTGGCGCACTGCTGGTCGGAGTGAGTTACGGAAAAGCTCTCGCCTTCTCGCGCGACATCCCGCTGCTCGGGATCCACCACATGGAAGGTCATCTCTTTGCGGCGGCGCTGGAGCACCGCGACGCGGTTCCCCCGTTTACGGCGCTGTTGATCTCGGGTGGTCACACGCTGCTTCTGGATGTAGAAGCGTGGGGGAAGTACAAGCTCCTCGGAGCCACACGCGACGACGCCGCCGGCGAGGCATTCGACAAGGTCGCGAAGCTGCTGGGACTCCCCTACCCCGGCGGACGCTATGTCGAGCAGCTGGCCGCCGAAGGATCTTCAAAGCGCGTTCACTTCGCTCGTCCGATGGTCCGCAGGAATGCGCTGCCAAAGGATGAGGACTACTATGCCTTCTCGTTCAGCGGACTCAAGACGGCGGTTCTCAACGCCGTGCGATCGTCGCCCGACATCGAGGCCGACAAAGCTGACATCGCGCGCGGCTTCCAGGATTCGCTGATCGACACCCTCGTCGAGAAAACGTGGCGCGCCGCCAATGCTCATTCCCGAGAGCGCGTGGTCCTCGGCGGCGGCGTCGCCTGCAATCGCACATTGGCCGCAGCCATGCGAACGAAGCTCGAGCCCGAGGGTATCAAGGTCTTCACGCCCAGCCCGCGACTTGCGACCGACAACGCCGCGATGATCGCCCGCGCTGGATTCTTCAGATTCGAGCTCGGCGAGAGAGCCGGCCTCGACCTCAACGCCTACGCGAGCAGCCCTATCCCGGGCCTCCAAGCGGCCTAAATTCTTTCCGATGCAGAAGATTTTCGCTTCGATAGTTCACGAGCCGCTCTCCTACGATGTCGGCCCGCTCCAGCTCACGGGATTCGGGCTGGCGGTGCTGATGTCATTCGTCATCGCCCAGATCATCGCACAGCGGGAGCTCGCCCGGAGAGGTCACGACCCCGAGCCCATTGGCGATGTCGTCTTCGCCGCGGTCGTCGGCGGACTGCTCGGCGGGAAGATCTATTACGCGGTCCTCATGCACGACTTCAGCGCGATTCTCAGCAGAGCGGGATTCGTTTTCTGGGGCGGGCTGATGGGCGGAATTCTCGCCTGTTACGCTCTGATCCACTATAAGCACCTCAGCTTCACACGGATCAGCGATGTCGCCGCGCCCGCTCTCGCCGCGGGCTATTCCATCGGCCGCTCCGGATGCTGGGCGGTCGGGGACGATTATGGCCGGCCGTGGGATGGACCGTGGGCGGTGAGCTTCCCTCACGGCGCGCCGCCATCGACCGTCGCCAACATGACTCAGCTCTTTCACATCCCGCCGCCGCTGGCGTCCGCGCCGAACCAGGTCCTCTCCGTCCATCCGACCCAGCTCTACGAAGTCGCGCTCGGCTTCGTGATGTTTCTGATCCTCTGGCGCTTTCGAAATCACAAGCACGCCGAGGGGTGGCTGTTCGGATTCTACTGCGTGCTGGCGGGCATCGAGCGGTTCGTCATCGAGTTCGTCCGCGCCAAGGACGACCGTTTCTTCTTCGGGACTTTCACCGGAGCACAGGCAATCGCCCTCGCCTTTACGATCGGTGGAGCGATCTGGATGTACCTGCGCCGCAACCCCGGCCCCGATGCACCAGGCATCTACGCCGTGCCGGAACCCGCCTAGGTCTGCCTCGACGACCGGTTCCTGGTGGAGTCGGTGACCGGATCTTTCCCCGGTCGAGGCTATCGCGCGCGAGTACCCGCGATAGGTGGAACTCACTCGGCCGCGTCGGGTCTATCGCGCCGGGTTGATCCGCGCCTCAATCAGGCGATTGGCGAGGAGTCTCACTGATGCGATCCGATTGGCGGTCAGAGGAATCTGTTGCACCTCGGTGATCGCCTGCCAGAGTCCGTGAAGAGATGTCTGTGGAATCACGATATTCAGGCGCTTCGTGCTTGGCCCGTTGAGATCAAGAGGCTCCAATACGATCGACCCCGATTCCTGGAACGTCGCGATGCTGCAGGTCCCGCTTTTTGCGTAGAGGGGAAGCGGGAAATTGCACGTCTGATTGGTCGCCGAAACCTGGCTGTTGAGGGTGCCAGATAGCGAGCTCCAGATAGTCTCCGGACCATCAATGTGAGCGCGATGGCAGGCAGCCCGTCGACCGCGGAAAGAAAGTCGAAATCGCTGGTGCCGACATCGGTAGACACTGAACAAGGAGGGAGAGTGATTCAATCCGGTCTGTTTAGGCGCTCGACTCTTGGTGCGATCGTCACTGGCTGCGGTCTCACCTTGGCGCCGCTTGGCTGCGCTCCGGTCGAGACCGCGATCACCGTGGAACCCGGCACGTCCTTCAGCTTGCCGGTCGGAAAGACCGCGTCCCTGAAAGGCACCGACACTCGGCTCACGTTCAGGGAAGTCAGCCGGGATTCACGCTGTCCGACCGATGTGGTTTGCGTCTGGGAGGGCGACGCAACGATCGCCGTCGCCATCTCCCGAAACGCTGCACCTGACGAGACGCAAACCATGAACATCCGCCCGCCCAACAACGAAATAACCTCAGGGAATCTGCGGATAAAATTCGTCGGTCTGGCGCCGGTTCCCCGTCAGTCGGACAAGAGTCGACGCGCGTACGTCGCGCAGTTCGTGGTCGATCGGTTGTAAGATCTACGTAGCGACCGTTAGAAGGATGCGGACCGGTTCACGACGAGTGATCGTGGACCATCCGCCAGCCCTGCGGCGTTCGAACCCAGATAGTCGTGAACCAGCCCGTTCGGTCGGGTCTCCCACCCCCGGTCAGGATGTACTGGCCAGTCGCGATCGCCTGGTTTGGCCCGATCGGACGTATCTCGAGGTGATCGTAACTCAGGGCCTGCGCGGGACGGCCGGTGCGCCAGAAACCGGCGCGCATCTGACCTTCGATTCCCTTCACTCCGCGCACGAGTCCCGTCGATCCCATCGCCGTAGCTGAATCGACGTACGCGGACAGGTAAACCGGAAGCTCGCCGCGATTCCATCCCGCTGCTGTCGTGTCGAACAGCGCCTTGACCGCAGCCGCATCCGATGCGACTGAGAATCCGGTGCCCGATCGCATCTGGCTCGAGCACGCCGCGAGCACGGCAAGCATCGCGACTGCCGCTCCTTTGCGGACCTTCATTCTTCCGGGACGAGCCTCAGGCTCGTGCCCCACGGATCGGTTAGAATCCACTCGCCACTCTCCTCTTTCACGGGGTAGCCTGCGGCCTTCACGTGTCGCGCCGCCGCCTCGGCATCCTTGCGCGTTGGCAATATGATCTCCCACTCGAGCAGACGCGCGTCCGCGTCGGTCGCGGGCGGCGCGCCACGAGCCCAGGTGTTGGTACCGAGATGATGGTGATATCCGCCGGCTGACATGAACAGCGCGCCTGGATAACTCCACACCACCTTGTCGAAGCCGAGCGCATCGTGATAGAACGCTTCCGCTTTGGCGATGTCGCCGACGTAGAGATGCACGTGACCGAGCACCGTCCCCGGCGGCATTCCGGTCCAACGCTCGCCACCCGCTGCACGAACGAGATCATCCACATCGAGATGGTTCGTCGCCATCGTGAGCTGGCGCTCGTCGTAGCGCCACGCATCGCGCGGCCGGTCCGCGTATACCTCGATGCCAAGCCCGTCCGGATCGGTGAGGTAGACCGCTTCACTCACGAGATGATCGGACATTCCCGCATATGCGCCAATCTCGGCGAGATGAGGGATGAAACGTCCGAGAAATGCACGATCGGGGAGCAGAATGGCGAAGTGATACAGGCCGAGCAGCCCGCGCTTGGGCACCGCTCGCGCGCTCTTCAGCTGGCGGAGGTGCACGATCTCCCGATCGTCTCCATGTGGGCCGAGGTCCACCGAATCGGCGGCGCGACGTAACACGCGCATCCCGAGAATTTTCTCGTAGAAGAGAACTGATCGGTCGAGATCCGCGACCTGCAGTCTCACCCTGCCAAGATGCGTAGACTCGGGGAGCCGGTATCCCTTGGGGCGGATTCCGTAATTGTCGCCCGCCGTTTTCACCCGTGACGTCATCTGCAGACCTCCACTAGGCGCTTGTGCCTTCTTCCTTGTGACCGGGCCAAAAGGTCTTTACGGTCGCGAAAATGAGAAGGAGAATCAGAATGGCCTGCGCCGTCAGAGTCTCCATGCTGGGATATATGCCCATGGCGTCGATGTGCGGCGCGCCGGGAATCACCGTGATCCGCATGATGTTTCCTTCCTGGAGCTCGCGAATTCCCTTCCCCATGAAGACGAACGCCATGTAGTAGAGCAGGGCGCTCGTGACGGTGAAAAACAGCCGCATGGGAATCCTGACACCGTACTGATAGAAGAGTGTGAAGATCACCGCCAGAACCGCGAAGCCTGCGAGAATTCCGAGGGTCAGAGGAAGCCCGACGTTGGGCCCTTCATTGAACAACGCCTGGTAGAAGAGCGCGGTCTCAGCGCCTTCGCGATAGACCGCAAGGAATGCGACGAGTATCAACGCTTTCCCGCCGCCGTGCTCGAGCGCGGATGACACTTTCTCACGAATGAACTTCTGCCACTTCGCTGCTTCGACCTTGGAGATAAGCCAGTAGCTCACTGAGAACAGCACCACGACCGCGATCAGCATCGTCGTCGCTTCGACGATCTCTCGGCTGGCAGGCATCGCGGCGAGGAGAGTCTTGAGTACGACGGCGGTTGCAAGACTCGCCACGAGTCCGAATCCAATGCCGAGCCAGATGGAGCGAAGCCGCTCGCGATGGCCTGTCTTGATCAGGAAGGCGACGACGGCGCCGATGACGAGAATCGCCTCGAATCCTTCGCGCACAATAATGAGGAAGGACTGGAAGAAAGCTTCCCAGCTCCCGGAAGGAGTCTGGGTCAGATCGATGACCGACGGGAGTCCGTCGGCGATGGCATCGCGAGAGCTTCTGGCTCCGGCGATGTCGCTCCGCCTCACCGCTCCTTTGAAGTCGGCAAAATGCCGCTCCATCGTCGCGACCAGCCCGGGCTTCTTGGCGCGCGCCGAGCTCTCGAGGGGCTCGAATGCGATGTATGCGTCGAATGCCCGGTCGCCCGCTTCCGCGGTCTTGCCGTTTCGCGCAAAGTCGAGTGCGCTGTCGAGGAGCGCCAGAATCACGGGCGACGCAGTGTCGCCAGGAATCGCGGTGGCATCAGCGCGAGCAGCGGGGAGCGTCAGCCTTTCGTTGCGCAACGAATAGAGGTAGTTGATGATGTTCCACCGCTGCTGCGGTGTGAGCGTCAATGCGAAGGCTTGCATCGCCGTCCCGCGAACTCCGACCGAGATGACGTTGTATGCGAGCGTCGGCGTGAGCTCGGGAGTTTGACTCTTCATTCCAATGGCAGGCGGTGGCGTACTCAGCGTTCGCGCGGCGGGAGCGTTGCCAGTGCCGGTCATGCCATGACACGACGCGCAGTTCTTGGAAAAGAGAGCGTGTCCCTCAGCGGAATCGAGGGGCAGCTTCGGCAGATCCATTGCACCAGCGGTTCCGAGCGACGCAGCAAATCGCCGGTGCAGGTCTCTCACAATCGCGGGCGGTTGTCGTCGCGATACGGCCGATGTCAGGGTGTCGAGGATCGCCCTCGACGCCGGCGCGTCGTAGCCGTTGAGCCGTTGCGCTACCTGCTTGGCGTCGGATAGGAAGCCGTAACTCTCGTCGAACTCATCCTTGGAGATTAGTTGTCCGTGGTCGTCGACCGCTTTCGCGTACTCCTCGACGGCCACACCGACGATGCTCGAGAGGCGTTTTGCTGGATTTTCCTGGGCGGGCAGCGTGCTGGCCGCTATAAGCGACAGAATCGAGACACCGATCCTTCGCAGAGATCGACAATTCATTGCCGAGTGAATCTATCCGGATAACCTCTGGCCGCAATTGGGAAGGTGCTGCAAATGACTATCTGGCAATGACTAACTGCCACTGATGACTACCTGCTGGGGGCGCCCACGGCCTCCAGCCGGTAGTCGTAAGTGGCAGTTATGGAGTCATCCCGCGATCACTGATGGCCGCACGCACGCCAGTTCTCCGCTCGAACCGCTCGACGAAAGCGGCGAGCCGTTCGTTGGTGAACGTTCCGCGCGGCAGACCGAGGACCTCGATCGCTTCCTCGATGGCGGGCGGCTCTCCTTCTACTTCGACCAGCGTATCCATCCGCGGGTATGTCTCGAACCGTATCGTGGCACCGCGGAGCTGGTATTGGGCAATCTGCCGATCAATCTGTCCGACCAGCGTGAGACCAAGGTTCTCGAAAATCCTTTCGAGTGACTCGGACTCCTCCACACCTGTCGTGACCTCTTCACGAATCTTGTAGACATCGCGCATCTCCGTCGGACCCTTCCAGTCCAGAAACGTTTTCGTCGATTCGCTATTCTGGTAGCGGCGGATTCTCAGTACCTCATCACGCGCGGACAGCTCGCGTGAAGCAAAGTCGTAGCGCCGGTCGGAGATCTTTCCCTCGAACGACAGCGTTCCCCCCGCGGCCTCGACCATACCTCTCCGCTCGGCCAGATCGTCTACGACCGCTTTGAGCTCGACCTCACGCATGGAGGATCGTCTCGAGAAGCTGCGGCGTGTCTTTCAGCGACGGGAATGCAGCGTATGGATTGTGCTCGAGTAGCTGCTCCACCGTATAGTGTCCGCTCGCGACGCCGATCGCGCGCACACCCAGCGAGCGGCCGCATTCGATGTCGGCCGGAGTGTCGCCGATGACGACGACGCGCTCGCCGATTATCTCGAGACCGAGCTGCTCGCTCGCCCTCCTTTGCGCAATTGCCGGAAGCTCCGGACGGTGCTCGTGATCCGATCCGAAGGCGTTGACTCGGAAGCGATTGGGATCCAACCCTGCGGCGGTCAGCTTCGTGCGTGCTCCGGATTCGACGTTGCCGGTGAGCAGGCCGAGCACGACGTCCTCCCTGGCCTCGAGCGCATCGAGCAAGTCGACAACGCCATCGTGAGGATGGACGTTGAACTTTCCGCTCTTCACGCCCTCGTCCAGACCTTCCAGATACAGCCCGATCAGCGTGTCCATGCGCGAGTCGATGTGCTCATCTGGGTGGCCCTCGAGCCGCATGACGTCGCGCACAATCTGCTTGTCGGTTTTCCCATCGTAGCGATACGCGGGATTTCCCGGCGAGCCGAATATCGTTCCGAGCGCGCGCCGCATCGCTGTGCGTCCGAGCCCCTCGGAATTGAGCAGCGTGCCGTCGATGTCGAAAAGGACGAGTCTCATGTTCTGGTGAGGAAGACGCCGGCGATGATCGTCGCCGCGCCGACGCCCTGAAAGATCGTGGGATTCTCGCCGAGGAACGCCCAGGCAACCAGCAGCGCGATGATGGGCTGGAGATTGGAGTACACCGCAGTGCGCGTCGGGCCGAGCACGCGCAGGCCTCGATACCAGAAGAAGTACGCGACGCCCATCGAGATGACGCTGGAGTAAAGGAGCGCGAGCCATCCGCCGGCGCCGACCTTGGTCCAGTCGGTGGCGACGAGTGCCGGCGTCGACGCGACCAGCAGCGGCACCGCGCCGCCGACCATTGTGACAGCGGAAAGCTGGATCACATCGATTCGCTTTGTGTACGGCTGGAGCAGGATCGTATAAACCGTCCAGCAGAGGACTCCCATGAAAACGAGGACCGATCCGAGCAATGTCGTCTGCCCGCTGGAAGAGCTCGCGCTTCCAACGATCACGAGCCCGACGCCGATCACCGAGAGCGCGATCCCCGAGAGCGTCATGCGCTTCACGCGCTCGAGTCCGCGTGCTCTCGCAACGAGTGCGATGAATGCCGGCGCGGCTCCGACAATGAGAGCCGCGTTTCCAGCGCGTGTGCGCGCGACGCCATGGACGAAGAAGAGCTGATACAACCCGTTGCCAATGACGCCGAGGAAGAGGAGACGGACGACATCGCGGCGCGGAAGCGCGATGCCGCCGCGGGCGAGCGCCACCAGCAGCAGAAAGGCCGCCGCCGTTCCAACCCGAAGACCCGTAAACGCGACAGGATTGAAAACGTGGGTGGCGTATTTCACGACGACGAAATTGATTCCCCAGATCACGGCCATCGTGAACAGGAGAACGTCGGTCAGCCCGAACGAAGGGTGCACGGCCGGATCGACAATGGCCGGAGTTTGTCGTGCTGATTCTGTCATCGTCGAAAGCTAGCCGGGCAAGGCGCGGCGCGGCTACTTTGGGGCATGCACATTTCGTTCGCTGTCTTCGCCGATGCCGCCAATCTTTCCCAGGAAGGAAAGCTCAACATCCTCGGCGTCTTCGACGCGGTGCAGGTGGCGGGATTGCCGACGATTCATCCGCGGACTCACTTCATCGTGCGTCTCAAGGCCAACGGCGACGACGTTGGCACGCACAAGCTCAGCTTTCGGTGGCTGAGCCCTCACGACGAGCAGCTGTGGTCGTCATCCGGTGAGGTGAATGTCGCGCCGGCGCCCAACCCGGTGTACGAGGTCGATCTCCCGATCATCGCCGTCGTGGACCTTCCGCTCAACATGCCGGGACAGTACACAATGCAGGTCACGCTCGACGACGCGCCGACCGCCGCCGCGCGACTGTTTGTAAACGGGCCGACCCAGACGCCGATAATGCCCGCAGTGCCGAATGGGATGGTTAGTTAACGCCCGCAGCCCCGAGCCGCTCCGCCCATAGCGCCTGGCCGGTAGTGTTCAGTTGTAGTTCAGGCCGTTACGGAAGGATCCGCCGCCCAAATCGAAATCTCTTCAAGAGAAGTTCGGTGTACTCATCCCCCGCCCTGAGTTCATCAACAGCGTAGCCGCCGCGCCCGAGTGCAAGGTGCACGACTTTCGTTCCGCCGAGTGAGATGGCGACGTGCGTGATCTTGCCGTCGGGGGCGGGCTCGTCGGAGAAGAAGAGAAGATCGGCGGGGTGAAGATCGCGCATCGATTCCACGGGCTCTCCCGCCATCGCCTGCATCCAGGCGTCGCGCGGAACGTGGACTCCGTGGAGACGGAACGAGCTCGAGACGAGCCCGGAGCAATCGCATCCCCACGGCGTCACTCCGCCCCACTCGTAGGAAGTCCCCTCGAAGAACGTCATCGCCGACGCGGTGATCGAGTCGCGCTCGGGCGGAAAGGAGTGGCGTCGCTCCTCGAGCGTCATCGCGAGTCCGCCGAAGCGCTCCTGTCCCTCGGTGATGAGCGCGCCCATCGGCAATTTGCGCGTGGCGCCGTGCTCGTCGCGGACGGTGCAGCCGAGTGAGAGTGGCCGCGAATCCTCCCAGCCGGTTTGGGAGAGGGGAGGCACAGGCTCCGGCATCGTCACGACGTAACCCTGATGAACCCAGCCGGGATAGCCGTCGGCGCCCTTCACGTGGAGCCACAGCCCATTTCGCTCGACGACCTGCGCGACGTGGCCGTGAAGGAGCTGTGATACCTGTGTCGTTCTTACATCGGGCTCGCACAACATGGGCGCGATCGCGGCGATCGCTGTAACGCTTTCGCTCAATGCTCTGGCCAGTCGATCTTGGTTGTCGGCGTCAACGGTGGCTCGGGGCGTTTCTCGCGGCACGAGGTGCAGAGCGTGACTCCGCGAAAGTTGCAGATGATGCAGACAAAGGTTCCGCAATCGGAGCACGGATAGCCTTCGGATGCGCGCTCCTCGTTACCGCAGGAGCGGCACTGCATCAAATCTCTTTCGCGCAGATTCTTCGCCATCGCCTTCGCCGTTGAGCGTTGGAGCCAGTCTATGATTTCGTTACTTGACGAGTCAATTGCTAATTAGAAACGCCAGTTCCGAAATAGGTCAAACCCAAGCTGCGGCGGCGTTTGCGTCGGAATGACGTTAGATCCAGAATTTTTGTCGCCGCACTTGGTGTTGCTGGACCCCGGCTCGATCGCGGCCTGCGCACTATACACCGGGCTGATTCTGTACTCGAGCTGGAGTCCAAGATTCTTATTGAACGCGCTCGGACACAGACCGGTGCTCAAGCCAAGGAACCACCTGCTGCCAAGCTGCTTGCCGAGGACTGCGCGGGTGTTGAGCAGACCGTAGTACGACGGATTGGTGGTCTGGCTTTGATCGCCCGGAGCAGCGGTCTGCAATTCGACATAGTCGAGAACATTCGGCGGAAGCGCGTTCACAAGAAGATTGCCGATCGTGCGTACGCCAAGTCCCTGCGCAATCGCCCCTGGCGTCGCACTGTTGTTGTCGAGTCCGACCGCGGGCTCGCCCGTAACGAGGTAGCTGAGCAAGTCGCTCTGTGAGAGCGGAAGGTTGTCCGGACTCTTGAGCGCGAGCTCGGGACGAGACAACGTCCCGGTGATGTCCACCTCGACCCTGACGTCGCGGCCATTGGCACTCTTGCTCGGCTGACGCACGGTATGGATGGCGCGGATGTCGAGCGCCGGATTCAGATCCGGAGTTCCAAAGAACTGCAGCTCTCCGCTCTGCACATCGAAGGTCGGCTGGATGAATGGATCGACGAGGTTGAGCCTGTAGGTTCCTCTGTCGGCACTCAACCTTCCTTCGAGAGCCAGCCGCGGCGCCTCGCCAGGATTCGGCGGAGCGAGCGTGACATTGAGCGAGCCACCCAGCTTGATGTTCGCTTCCGAGGATCTCAGCCAGACATCCGACCCGATGTCGACGGCGACGTTCTCGAGCCGGAGATTCCGCGCCACCGCTTTGGGCGCGCGCGGCATCACTTCGCGGTTCTGCGAGAGCAGCGTATCGACGACGTCCAGAAACTCCGGATCCTCGAGATCGATGATCCTCTTCTTCACGACGTCCGGGATGTAGATCGTTCCGCGCTCTACCCTGACCGTGCCGCGCATCACAGCGTCCTGCGTAGAGCCGCTGAGGGTCACCGGCGATGGAGTCGATATGTCGAGAGCAGCCAGACCCGGCTTGTCGATGGCGTGGAAGTTCGACGCGTTGGCGACGAGCGAGAACGACGGATTATCGTAGTGCTCGAAGCTGATGGTACCGGTCAGACTTATCGAGCCGCGGCGATCCTTCACCGTCTCAGCCGACACCTGCTTGATGTGAACGGTATCGCCCGACAGCGCGATGTCGGCGCGAATGTGAATGAAGCGCGTACCCAGATTGGAGAACGCAGCGGTGCCGTCAGCGAGGGCAATCTGTCCGAACAGACGCGGCTGCTTGACGCTGCCGCGAACATCGACATCTGCTACGATCGCGCCACGCGCATCCACGAGCCCGGGCACGAACGCCCGAATGAGCCGCAGGTCCACGCTGTCGGTGCGAATGTGTCCACGAATCGAGTCGCCGCTCAATCGAACATTCTGGACGATCATCTTCGCTTTACTGCTGTGCTGAAGAATGAGTGAGTCGAGTGCGAGGAATCCTTTGGAGAAGGCGATTCGGCTTGGCGACTGGAGTCTGTAGCGATTGTCCGCGTCCACCATTACCGACGCGCTGTCCAGCCTCATCACGGTAGTGTCTCGGTTCCGCGTGATGTTTCCAGCGAGCTCCGTCTGCACGCCGCTCTGGCTCAGCATCGATGCGCTGAAGTGACCGGAAGTCGGCGAGGCGAGGGCAACCGATGCTCTGATGCTGTTGAAGCCGAGCGGTCCGAGCGCGACGGTGTCGGCGCCAAAAATGAAAGAGCCGGTTGGCTCTTTCGTGATATCCGCGAGGAGGATCGTACCGCGGATGCTCTCGACCCTCCGCATGCCGAGTCGCACGTCGTTCGCGCGAACGATGCCGTTGAGCGAGAGGTGTTCGATGCTCCCCGTGAGCTCACCAGTCAGCTCGCCACTCCCGCGCAGCGAATCCAGCTCCGTCGTGGTCGCAAGGGACGGGGCCAGCGCCCGTAGACGGGACAGCGAGTCCATGATCGCCGAGAATTTCAGAGAGCCTGTGTGCGTGCCCGTCATTCCGACGGTGCCGGACGCTCTCGCCTTCAAACCGGCCGCGTTGAGCGCCAGCGTATCCACGGTTGCGACACCGTTTGCGAAATGCAGCCGCGCCACGGAAGGATCGACGTGAAGTCCAGCCAGCGTAGACTTCTCGATCGTCGCGACGGCGCTTCCGGCCAGTGTCGCGAGGTCTTCACCGCGCAGATCGAGATCGTACTGTCCTGTGAGCTGCGTATGCGGAAGCGTGTTCTTCTCGAGCAGTAGCCGCAGGTCGAGCGCATTGGAAGTTGCACGGCCGCGTGCGCCATAGACGAGCGGGTCTGCGTCAACCAGGCCATTGTAGGCGAAGGTTCCCGCCGGCCCGGTCAGTGTCGTGTTGACCAGGAGGTTGGGCGACATGCCCTTCACCTGCACGGGCCCGGCGTAGCTGCCGCGCAGCGGCAGCAGCGGATACGAATGCGACAGCGCCGTGAACGAGAGCGGCTGTGCCTGGAGCGCCAGATCGTAGTTGAGGAATTTCTCGCCCCATGTCACGCGCCCATTGCCGGTGACGCGTGACACCGGTTGGTTGCCATCGTGGTGGGTGAGGTCGGCATTTCTGAAGCGGACGTCGAGCCACGTAGAATCGAGCGTCGCCGTGCCTGATACCGTTCCCTTTATCTTGGGGAAGAGTGGATTCAGGTACTGGAGCGTGCGCAGATCCAGCGTTGCGACATCGACGTTGAAATTGTGGAACGCGGTGAACGCCGGAAACAGTATGTCGAGCTCGCCTTCGCCGCGCGCTTCCGTGACCGCGCCGGGAACGTGCCCATCCTCGAATATGAGCGCCGATTGGTCGACCTTGAAATGATTGAGCGGACCGCCCGGCGCCCTCACGGTACCGGTGATCTTCCCCTGCCAATCGTATGGAAATGGCTTTCCGTTCAGCGTGCGCAGCAGATCGAAATCGACCGGCGTCGCTTCCATATCCATGTTTTTCACGACGAGCACCGGCCCGCCGGTGGAGAACGTCATCTTCCCTAACAGCCGCGAGCGCGTCGTGCGAACATCCATGTCGGTCAGGATGTAGTCGAGAAACCTGGGATCCCGCTGGCTCCGGATATCGAGATTCAGCTTGCCTCCTCCCGTCCTCGGCAGCGTCGGGTAAACCCACGCGACATCGGCCAGCGAAACGGAATCACCCACGACGTGCAGGTAATATCGAATGGGAAGGTCGCTCCCCCACACGACGCTGCCACGCGCCCGGCCCGTTGATCCGGGCAGATCGAAGTGGTCGCTGTCGAGGAAGATCGAGTCTCCCAGATTGAGCGCCGTACCCGAAACGTAGCGGAACTTGAACGGAGGATCAGTCTCGCTGAAGCTAAGCTTCC
>JBBQAV010000056.1:0-16309 GCA_038316775.1 Gemmatimonadales bacterium
GGCCGTGCCGAACGGTGTGCCGGTTCCAGCGTCGGTGCTTGGGCTCCGTCGTCGCTACGGCACGGACGCTCCCGACCGGGACACTGAAGATTCCTCGCTTCAGTCGGAGTCGGAATGACAACCCCGCACGAAGTGCTGACCCGCGCCAAATAGCACGGCGTGCGGTGCCTGGGCTACATTCTCTGGTCGAGGTTGGATACGATCGCACCACGATCGCACCAGGAACGCCCAGGAACCGTAGGGTCCCGTGACCGACGTAGCCGCGTCCGCGCAACCGAAAAGCACGCTCACGAGTACGTCCACGAGTACGTCCACGAGCACGTCCACGCCACACGCCGCGCCGGCGCGCACGACGACCGGGGAGGGACGGCGCTACGATCGGTCCATCATCGAGGGGCCGCTCCAGGCCGCGGTGTGGAGGCTCGCGTGGCCGACGATGCTCACGAACATCATCGGTGGCCTCCAGGGCATGGTGGACCAGGCTCTGGTCGGCAATCTGATTGGCTACAAGGCCAACGCGGCGATCGGCGTCAGCTCTCAGATCTTCATCATCGTCATCATCTTCATCGCGTCACTGTTCACGGGAATGAGTGTTCTCGTGGCGCGATTTGCCGGTGCGGGCGACCATGAGAAGGTCGACCGGACAGTTTATCAGGCTTTTCTTGCCGCTATCGGGATGTCGCTCTTCATAATGGCGCCCGTGGGCTATTTCGCGGCGCCGTGGCTGCTGGATTTCGTGAACGCCGCGCCCGCCGTGAAGGCTGAAGCTCTGCCCTTTCTGCGGATAATGTTCTTGTTCAGCAGCGGCATGCTCATTTTCTTCATGCTGAGTGGCGCGCTTCGCTCCGCGGGTGACGCGCGGACTCCGATGATACTCGGGATCACGCTGACTGTTCTGAACCTCGTGCTCAACATCGTTCTGATCCGCGGACTCGGTCCAATACCCGCGTTCGGAACCAAGGGCGCGGCGATGGGAACGGCGATGGCGTCCGGGCTACTCGCCGTTTATTCGCTATGGAAGCTCTGGAATGGCGGATGGGTTGTGTCCTTTCCGCGTGGTGGAAGCTGGGCTCCTGACTGGGACATCATACGCGCGCTGTTCCGCTTTGGACTGCCGAGCGGATTTCAGGGAATCGCCGCGAACATCGGGGGCGTGTTCATGATGTCGTTCATCGGATCGCTGGCGCAGAGTGCCGAAGCTCAGGCCGCATTCTCGGTGTGCTACACGCAGCTCTTTTCGCTGGTCACGTGGACGTCTGTCGGTTTGATGGGCGCGGCGGCCGCGATCGCCGGACAGAACCTCGGCGCTGGCAAACCGGATCGAGCTGCGGCGGCCGTCCACGTCGCGGCGCGCATCGGCCTCTCGAGCGCCGCGTTCATCGGCATTCTGTTCATGTTCATTCCGCGGCAGCTCCTCGCGGTATTCGGGATGCACGATCAGGTCGTCGTCGAGATCGGCGTCCAGCTGCTGCGGGTCCTGAGCGTATCCGGCCTTCTGATCGCGGTCGCGCTCACCTACACCGGCGGTCTGCAGGGGACGGGCGATACGAAGAGCCCGCTCTACATATCTATCGTCTCGCAGGTCATCCTCCCGCTCGGAATTTGTTTCGTGACTCAGCGGATGACGACGCTTCAGCCGATCCACATTTGGCTGGCGATTCTGGTCGGTCACGCGACTCGGTGCCTGCTCACGGTGGTGAGGTTCAATCAGGGAAGGTGGCGGGGGATTGCGGTCGACATAGGTGGGGCAAGAGCGCCGGCGGCTGGAGAGTCCTAAGACACAGAAAGCGGATCCAAGTGCTGAGTGGTGAGTTGGTCGGTCATCAGTTGACAGTGGTTTCCAGTGGCCGACCGACCACTGACAACCACTGACACACTGACGACTTACGACTGTCTACTCAATACTTGGATCCCCTCAGCCCACCATGGGCCTTTCGGACCAACGTAAGTTCTGTCGCTACGGTTTCGTTACTGCCAAGCCGCTGACTGTTCCTTCCGTGTTGTGGGCAAATCTGATTCCGTAAACGCCGTCGGTCGACTTGAGCTTCCCTGCACCCACGGCGTCCGATTTCTTATAGGTCCCCACGACCGTTCCGTTGATCGCGCACTGAACGTTGTCGCCCTTAACCGAAAGAGCGATGTCCTGGGTGACCGGTTCTCCCGATGCCGCAGCCTTGTGCACAGCCGCATTCGCTTCGCCGTGCCCGCCATTCAACTGGAAGGACGCCGGGCCAAAGCCGCGCACGATGAAGTTCCCGTTGCCGTAAGCGGCGCAGTACAGGTAGCTCTGATTGTCTGTCCCCATGTCGTTGCCGCCGATGAAGACACCGTACGGATGCGGGTGATCGTTCACATTCATGTACTTCGGCTCGGTGAACGTCGCCTTCACAGTGTAGTCGCCACTCGCCGTGTTCGACGGAGTCCAGTACGCGACAGCTGGCCCAGTAGTGACGTGCAGATATTTGCCCACCTGTGTGAGCTTGGCGCCGCTGAGCAGACCTCCGCGACGAGCCTCATTCGGATCGATCTTGCCCGTCCAATCCTTGACTTCGACTCCTCCGCCGGCAACCTGGCGCGATGCTTCGGCCGGAGCCGCCGCAGCCTTGCTGGTGTCGACCTGAGCTTTGCTGCTGTTGCTGTTGCACGCGAGTAAAACCACGGCGACAACCGGGATAACGGAAACGTACGCGCGACGCATCGAGACCTCGATTCTTGAAGTTGGGAGGGAAAATATACGCGGCTGCACCGACTTCATTAGGTGGCGCGAGTACAAAAACGGTTGCTCGTAAACCTGTACGGATGAGCTTGATCCATGTCGATCCATGTCGATCCATGTCGATCCATGTCGATCCGTGGCGATCCCGTTCGTCGTGATGGTAGAAGCCCGTACTAAGCCGCGTAATCGCCCACTTCTTCCCGCTGTCAGGAATAGAAACGACAACGCCGGTGCGGTGCTCTGCTCGAGCACCACACCGGCGTCATGCGTCCGGTCTGAATCAGATCAGGACATCGCTGCCAGATCGCGCAGCGTCTTCGCAAGGGTCTGCACCTTGGCGCCATCATTCGAGGTGCGCGCATCCGCGTCGAGCTGCGCAGCAAGCGCGCCGAGGGCCGGTCGGGCCGAGGGTCCCTTCTCAGCGCCAGAGAGCGCCTGCCGGACTTGCGACAACCTTTCAGAGCTCAGACCGTTCGACCGCTCCAGCTGATCGGCATACGCTCTCGCGAGAGCGAAGCTCGGAGCCCAGACGAACTTCGGCTGACCCTGTGTGTTCAAGTAGTCGAGGTGTACCGTATTCGCCGCGTCGATTTCGTTCTGTGACACGTACGCACTGGGTGTGAGCTCGAAAATATCCAGACCGCGCGCGATCTCGGAGCTCACGATGCTCCCGTTGTACCAGTACGCTGACCATGATCCGGCACCGACCATTCTCGTCGAGTCCATGGGGCCACGATCGAAGTATGCGATCTCGCTCGGGTGTTTCGGATCGGTCCAGTCGAACACGGAGATGCCGCCCTGATACCATGACTGCACCATGACGTCGCGCCCGGGAATCGGAATCAGCGAGCCGTTGTGCGCCACGCAATTCTCGAAAGGTGTCTGCGCCGCCGGCAGCTTGTAGTATCCCTGGAAATTCATGGCACCGTTTGCAACGGTGAACAGAGCGTCGGCACCCCACTCGCGTCTGTCAGTGACTCGGCACTTCGGCCCTCCGCCACCTCCCCATTCATCGGAGAACAGGATCTTGGTCCCGTCGTTGTTGAACGTCGCTGAATGCCAGTACGAGAAGTTCGAGTCGGCCACCGCCGCGAGCCGCACCGGATGCGCCGGATCGCGGATGTCGAGCAGGAACCCGTATCCTTCACACGCGCCGCCGGCCATTCCGATCGCCGGGAAAACGGTGATGTCGTGACACTGCGTCGGCCCCGGATGTGTGGCTCCCGGTGCCGGCTCCGGTCCGATCATCCTGGCGATGAGGCCGGGAAGCAAAGCGCGCACTGCCGCGCTGTCCGCGCTGTTCGCCTCGCCCGTTCCGTTCCGCGCCTTCACGACGCTGTCGAGCAACGGCTTGACGATAAACCCCGGCAAGACCTGCTCATTGCCGCGGATCATCGCGGTGAAGCCTCCCTTCGCCTTCGCTTCCGCAACGGCCTTCTTCTGTGCGGCGACGTCCTCAGGCGACTCGCCATGTCTCGCCGGCGCCGTGAGATCGTTGAAGATGCGCGGCGAGCTGACGATCGCTGCCTGTTCGGGATGCGCGAGAGGAACCTTGATGACTTCGATGCGGAACAGCGCCGAATTGGGATCCTTGTCGGGCGCCAATCTCGAGCAGCCCGCCAGCTCATTGGGCGACCGCACGCCAGCCGAGCCCGAGATGTAGACGTAGACGTTCTCCGGATCCTTCGGATCTACCAGCAGCGTATGCGTGTGTGATCCCCGGCAGGTCTGCACGTTGCCGACGTTTCTCGGGTTCGTGATGTCGCTGATGTCGAAGATGCGGACGCCGCGGAGACGATCCTTGCTGACGGTGTCCTTCACGCCGGTGGTGCCGCAGTCGATGCGCCCGCTCAGGCCCTCTCCAGAAACGAAAAGGAGATTCTTATAAACCGAGACGTCGCTCTGCGACGCCGGGCACAGGTATCCGGTTTTAAGAGTTGGCTTGCTGGGGTTCGAAATGTCCCACACCTGGTAGCCGTTGTAGTTGCCCTGAATGGCGTAGTTGCCCAGGAAAGCCAGGTCGGAGTTCGTAACTCCGACGAACTTCTCCGAGGCCGGCGTATTTGAGAGGAAGCGCAGGTTCCAGATCGCCTCGCCGGCGTTTGTAGTTCCCGCCCTCAGTCCGACTCGCGGATCAGGCAGCGGCTCCCCGACCGACATGTTGATGGGCGGGATGCTGCTGACGCGGGAAGGCGAGCTCGAAGTCGAAGTCGCACACGCGGCGATCGACAAAGCGGCGGCAGCGATCGACAGCGGCAATAGTGATGCAACGGCCGTCTGCAGCCTGGAACGACTTACTCGGTACGGGGGTGCCATGTCTGGTTCCTCTGGGGGGAGTGTCGAAGTGATGCGGGCGAGCCTGACAACACGTACTACTGAGTTTCGATGCCGAGCGTAAGAGCGATGAGCATCTTGTCCATGCGGGCAATCTCGGTGTTCTGATCGACGTTGACGTCTGATGCGAACTTGAACACGAGCTCGTCCTGTCCGGCGCCGTAGTGGTCGAACAACTCTTTGACCATCGCGACGGCACCGCGGTGGTGCTGGATCATGTACTTGAGAAACAGCCGGTCGAACATGAGACCGCGCGCCGCATCGAGCTCCTTCATTTGAGCTTCGGTGAGCATTCCGGGCATGAGCATCATGTGCTCCATCCCGTTCATGTGCTCCATACCGTTCATGTTCATCTTCATCGGGCCGGAGCGCGCTTCGGGCACAGGCCGGAGGCGATCGCGCAGCCAGTGTTGCATCGTCGAGATCTCGTCCTGCTGCGCGTTGATGATCCGGCTCGCCAAAGTGAGCACCGACGGGCTCGCGCCATGAGTCGGCGCCCATCGCGCCATCTCTATCGCCTGAGCGTGGTGACCGATCATCCTGGTCATGAAATCCACGTCGGCCTGCGTGTAGGGGTGGCGAATGCTGTCAGCTTTCGCCTGTGCGATAGCGGCAGCTGATGATTGTGGTAGCGGGAGGGGGACCGCGCTCTGGGATGTTCTCGGTGTAGCGCTGGTGCAGGCCGACGCCGCGATCACAGCGATAAGTCCCGCAAGGAGTCCACGGGCACGTATTGCAGAATTTCCCATCATTCTTCCATGGCTCCGCGCCAGACGAGCCCCAAAAAAGTTACGTGAACGATAGTAAATAACATAAAGCGAGGTACGATCCCGAGCACGGGAGCCGTTTCGCGCCGTCATGCCGCGCATGCCGTCACGAATGTCGCCACCGCGGGCGGGCCGGAGCCGCCTCCCTCGGATTCGTCGTGCTTGAAGAAGACGTACGCATCGCCCCAGCTCTGGCCCGTCACGCACTTCGCCCAATCCTTGAGCGCCGCCTCGTCGTAGTCGAGCTTGTGAAGTCGCAGATACCCCCACGACGCGGTGGAAACAAGCGGACACTTGAAATCATCCTGCTCCGACACACACATCGCTATGTCGCGCTCCCGCATGGCGTCGTAGATATCGTCGTCGAACCAGCTCTCGTGCCGGAACTCGAACACGTACCGGCGGTCGGCCGGCAGCAGTCCGAGAAATCCGCGGAAGCGGCTCACATCCTTTTTCAGATTCGGCGGAAGCTGAAAGAGGATCGGCCCGAGCCTCGTCCCGAGGAGCGCCGTGTTCTTCAGCAGGAAATCCACCAGGTCCGCGGACTGTTCCTTCAGGCGCGCGTGGTGCGTGATGCGCTGGCTCGCCTTGAGCGCGAAGGTGAAGCTCTCCGGCACCTGCGCTGCCCACTCGCGGAGCACGTTTTCTCTGGGCAGCCTATAAAACGTATTGTTGATCTCGACGGCATCGAACTTACCCGCGTAGTATCCGAGCATTGCGTCGTCCTTGAGGTCGCTCGGGTAGAAGTTGCCCTTCCATTCCTTGAACGCGTAACCGCTCGTGCCCGCGAGAATCTTCACGACACTTTGCGGCTGGCCTTTGGCTTCTCGGTCTTCTCGGTCTTCTCGGTCTTCTCGGTCTTCTCTGTCTTTTCGGTCTGCTCGCGGTCGAGGCTCGCTTTCAGTGCTTCCATCAGGTCGATGATCTTCCCTTCGCCGCCCGTCTTCACGTCGGCGGTGATCTCCTGGCCCTCGACCTTCGACTGAATCGCTTCGAGCACGCGCTCGCGCACCGTGTCCTTGTACTTGGTTGGCTCGAAGGTGTCGTTCGATGTCTGATCGATCAGCTGCTTGGCGAGCTTGAGCTCCTGCGGCTTGACGTCGCCCTCAGGGATCGGCACTTCGCTCGTCGGACGCACTTCATCGGCGTAGTGGAGCTGCTCCATCACGATCACGCCGTTGAGCGGGCGGAGGAGCACGAGGTGCTGCTGTCCGCGCACGGCGTATTGTCCGAGCGCAGCCTTTCCGGTTTCCTTGAGCGCTTCCGAAAGCAGGCGATAGGCGCGCTCACCACCTTTGTCGGGGCCGAGGTAGTAGACCTTCTCGACATATTCGCGATCGACCTCGCTCAAGGGGACGAACTCGACGACATCGATGAGGCTCGTCGCCTTTTCCTCGAGCGCCTTCAGCTCCTCGGGGCTAAGGACGACGTATTGGTCTTTCGCGAACTCGTAGCCCTTGACGGTGTCGTCGCGGGTAACGATCTCGTTGTCCTTGGGACAGATGTACTGCTGCTTGAGGCGAGTGCCGCATTTCTTGTGGAGCATGTTGAACGACACGCTCGCCTTGGATTCTGAGGACGAGTAGATACTGACGGGCACTGAGACCAGTCCGAAGGAGATCGTCGCGGTTGCTATCGAGCGAGCTGGCATGACCGGATAGAAAAAGGTTGGCGTGCGGGGCACCAGTTATTAGTCTGGTGTATCACAAAAATACCCACCGTGAAAAAACTTCTGTAGCCCTACTTTCATGCAGGATACCAGTGGCCGCAAGTGGCAATGATTCCGGCCAGATAGCCGGCGACAACTTAAGTACCTACCGCGCCAAACGCTCGGCTGACCGCTCCCCGGAGCCGGTCGGGACGATATCGCCTGTACCGGGCAATTTATTCGTCGTTCACAAGCACGCGGCCCGGCAGCTCCATTTTGATCTGCGGCTGGAGATGGACGGCGTGCTGCGGTCGTGGGCGGTCCCAAAGGGACCGTCGTACGATATGGCCGACAAGCGGCTGGCGGTGAAGGTGGAGGACCATCCATTGGAGTACGGTGACTTCGAGGGAGTGATTCCGGCGGGGAATTATGGGGCGGGCGGCGTGATCGTGTGGGACCGTGGGGAGTGGGTGCCGCTCGAGGATTGGCGCGAAGGGCTCGAGAAGGGGAAGCTCCTGTTCGAGCTCAAGGGCTACAAGCTCCATGGAAAGTGGACGCTGGTGAAGATCAAGAAGAGCGAGAAGGACTGGCTGCTGATCAAGGAGCGCGACGCCTACGTGAAGCAGCCGGGCGATGTCTTCAATGAAGACTCTGTGCTCTCTGGGTTAACTGTCGAGGAGATCAAGGCAGGGGATAGTCCGGCCGGCCAGATTCGCGAAATTCTCATGGCGGAGGCGGCGGTGGTGCGCGGGCGGGTCGATCCGAAGTCGGTGGAAGCGACGCACTGCGAGACCGCGGACGAGGCATTCACCCGCGACGACTGGGTGTTCGAGCTCAAGCTCGATGGATACAGGCTGATCGCTAGCAAGTCGAAGGGGGAGGCGCTCCTGCTCACCCGCAACGGGAACGACTACACGAGCGTCTTCCCGGAAATCGCCCGCGCGGTGAAAGCGCTTCCCGTGGACGAGTGCATCGTCGACGGCGAGGTGGTGGTGCTGGACGAGAAGGGAGTTCCGAGTTTTTCGCGGTTGCAGAAGCGCGGAAGACTGTCATCCGATCTGGAGATCCGCCGCGCGGCAGTGGAGCTTCCCGCGACGTTCTACGCGTTCGATCTACTGGCGTATGAAGACTTCGACGTACGCCCTCTCCCGCTGCTTCGCCGCAAAGAGCTGCTGAAGGATGTCGTGCCGGCCCTGGGCGCGGTGCGCTTTCTCGATCACATCGAGCGAATGGGGGAAGCGTTCCTCGAGCAGGTGAAGGCGATGAAGCTCGAGGGCATCATCGCCAAGAAAGCGACATCCAGGTATAAGGGCGGGCGATCGCAGGACTGGCTCAAGATCAAGGCTGAGCGCACCGGCGATTTCGTCATCGTCGGCTTCACCAAGCCGAAGGGGAGCCGCTCTCATATCGGCGCGCTGCAGCTCGGAGACTGGGTGAACGGAACGCTCGTCTACGCCGGCCGGGTCGGAACCGGGTTCGATGATGCGCTTCTCACCGAGCTCTACACTCTCCTCGAACCGCTTGTGCGCAAGGATCCTTTGTGCGCGGGCCCCGTCTTCTCGCCGGGAAGCGAGCCGTTGCCAAGCGAGCAGATTCCCGAGACGAGCACGACGACGTGGGTGGAGGCCGAGTACGCGTGCGAGGTGAGATTTCGCGAGTGGACGCCGGACGGAGTGCTGCGCCACGCTGCGTTCATGGGACTGAGGAACGACAAGCGCGCGCACGACTGTGAGCGGCAGGGGTGGAGCTCGCTCCCCTCGACGGAGAACGGCGCTTTGGAAGTTCCGGCGGTTGCTGAGGAAGAAAAGGCAAGCGCGGTGGTGCCGCACGAACTTCCTGCGCCGCCAGCGAAGGCGCCGGTTCAGAAGACAATCGCATTCTCGAATCTGAACAAGGTCTACTGGCCGGCGGAGAAGTACACGAAGGGCGATCTCATCGACTACTACCGTGCCGTGTCGAAGTGGCTTTTGCCGTATCTCGTGAACCGGCCGGTGGTGCTGACGAGATTCCCCGATGGCATCGATGGAAAATCGTTCTATCAGAAAGACGCGCCGGTGTTTGCGCCGGATTGGATCCGCACGATTCCCGTCTGGAGCGAGGACACTCAGCGAGAGATCAGATTCTTCGTGTGCGATGACGAGGAGTCATTGCTCTATCTCGCCAACATGGGATCGATCCCGATTCACATCTGGGCGAGCAAGGTGGGATCGCTGGAGCTTCCGGACTGGTGCGTGATCGATCTCGATCCGAAGGAGGCGCCGTTCTCCGACGTGATTCGGTGTGCGCAGGTGCTTCATCAAGTGTGCGATTCGGTCGGTCTGCAGAACTATGTGAAGACAACCGGCAAGACCGGACTCCACATCATGTTGCCGCTCGGACGCCAGTGCACGTACGAGCAGTCACGTATGCTGGGTGAGCTGCTCGCGCGGTGCGTTCTGCGCGAGCTGACCGACATCGCGACGATCACGCGTCACGTCACGAAGCGCGGCGACAAGGTGTATCTCGACTATCTGCAGAACCGTCACGGCCAGACTATCGTTGCTCCATTCAGCGTGCGTCCACTTCCTGGTGCGCCGGTGTCGATGCCGCTCTTGTGGGACGAGGTGAACGAGTCACTCGATCCCAGAGTGCACACTATAAGGACGGCGATCGAGCGCATGGAGCGACTTGTGTCGGATCCGGTTGCGCCAGTTCTCGAGGAGAAACCCGATCTTTCGCGAGTGTTGGAACAACTCGCGACGCTGTGGGGAAACGAGCAGAGCGCAACCTGACGTTTGTTTTTTACAGCAGAGTTTACCAGCGGAGCTCGCGCGAAGTGTTTCGTTTTTGCTGAAAAGCTGTGACGTCGGGGATCAGGACAACAGGTCGCGACGTCTGTCTCTGATCGTCTGGTAGCACTCGCAGGAAATCCTCGCCAATCCTGCTTTGTCGAGAATCGTCACTGCTCCGTAGCGGGCAGCGATCAGGTTCTGTCGCTCGAGCGTGCCCATCGCGGCGGTGACTCCTGAGCGACGCACCGCCAGCATCTGGGACAGGAATTCCTGGGTGAGAGTGAAGCTCCCGCTCTTCACCGCGTCTGCTGTGAGCAGGAGCCAGCGGGCGCACCGTTGCTCGATCAGGTGGATGCTGTTGCACGCCGCCGACTGAGCCATCGCGTCGTTCGCGAATTGCGAATACCGGTGCAGCATCCTCGACAACTCCGGCGACGTCTCGATGATTCCAAGAAATGCGTCGGCGGGAATGCGGTAAACCGATCCCTCGATCTGGCACACGCCTTTCAGGCGCTCTGTGGTGACGCGGTGAAAGAGCGGCAACCCCGCCATTCCTTCGTATCCCACGGTCATCGCCTCGATGAACGTGCCATCCGCGAGAACGGTAAGGAGCGAGATCATTCCGGTGATCGGAAAATAGACGTGCGTCAGCTGTTCGCCCTTTTCGAACAGTACGTCGCGCAATTCATAGCTGACGACCTGGGCCTGCTCCAGGATCGCCATCAGCTCCTCCGGCGGAAGCTTTGCGAGGAGGAGATTCTGCGCGGCCGCGCCGTCGGTCGCAGCACCATGGGAGCCATTGCGTGTGGCAGTTGTAACGACTTGATGCGCGGAATGGGCGCCATCGCGGGCGCCGTCAGTTTTCTGACGACGGGATGCGTCGGATCGGGATTTCATGCGACTTTTTGTTGGCGTAAAGCCAGAAGGTCGCAGGCAGGGGGATGGCCCGAAGCGCTCTGGGTAAGGGTGTTTACGGTAGCGGTCGGGGCCAACCCACACAAGCAGAACTTCGGTCTGCCGCGAAACCTGCGGTTTCGGCCCCGATTGTGCGTCATCGCGCAATCAGGGTTAATCTGATTTTCATTTCGAGGAGCGGTGACGGAAACTCATTTCGGCTGGAGCGACGGCGATGCACGCTCCAAACGCGGCGAGACAATACGGCTGGACATCCGACGCCGATTGAGACGCGTGTGCGCCCAATACTCCGACGAAGAGTTCTTCAAGCTCGTCGACGAAATGGTCGAGTGTCAGCTCAAAGGCGAACGGAGGGCGAATCTGCTCCCTGGGTTTCCTGCCGGATAACCCGCGCTAGGGTTTACCCGCAGGCAGCGCATACCATAGAACCGCGCAGAAATGCGCTATGCTGCCAGCCAAAACGAAGAGGTGCCACACGGCGTGGTTGAAGCGGCGGTGCTCGTCGCGGACGTAGAAGAACACACCACCCGTATAGAACAATCCGCCCGCCGCGAGCCAGAGCATCCCCCTCGGCCCGACGTGCATGATCAAAGGACGCAGGGCGATGACGATGAGCCAACCCATCGCCAGGTACACCGCCGTCGAGAGTCCTCTCATCCGTGCGCCGAAGGTGCCCTTGAGCACCACGCCTGCCACTGCCAGGGCCCAGACGATTCCAAACAGAGTCCAGCCCCACGGCCCTCGCAGAGTGATGAGCGTGAAGGGAGTGTACGTGCCGGCGATCAGCAGATAGATGGACGCGTGGTCGATGCGCTGGAACACCGCTTTCGTTCCCGGGGCACGCAGGGCGTGATATAGCATCGACGACGTGTAGAGCATTATGAGCGTCGTCGCATAGACAGCGGCCGCAACGACCCGCCAGACATCGCCCGTTCCGACGGCCGCAATCACCAGAATGGGGCCGACGATGAGGCTGATCACGGCGCCCAGACCGTGAGTGAGGCTGTTCGCCAGTTCTTCGCCGCTCGATTGTTCGCGTGAGGGACTCATGTCAGGTAACGCGCGGGGAACTTCCGGCAGATCTCGCTGTGTTTTTCATCTCATGAAATATATACGTGTCCCTTTTTTGGCTTCGACTGGCATCTCTGTACTCGGTCGGCGAGGGTGTCCTCTTCGGCTCCGGGCTCTCGCTCGTCGGCGCTCGGGACCGGCATCGCGTGTTCGGGCTGTGAATCGCTCTGAACGCGCGTCCGCGATCCGATTGTCGCTCGTGGGTCGTCGCCTACGAGGACACCCTCACCTCCCTGGACAGTGTGTCAACAGCACGCGCGTCGAAGAGGCTGCGATCACCCCCCCCTTTTTCGGGGATGCCGAGCTTCGCTCGGCGCGCTCCCGCGCGTTTTGGCAAGAGCGAGGCGCGAGAACGACCCCCGACTAACGGACAGACTCCGTGGGAAGGCGGAGAGGGTTCCCGTAGGCGGCTTGCAAAGCGAACGCGAGGAGGAGACCCGCGACCGAGCAGAGCGAGGGAGCGTAGTTAGGGGCTCGGGGCGCCCGCTTGCGGGCACCGCAGTGAGCGTAGCCGCCGAAGGGAATCCTCCCCGCCGTACCGGCGAAGATGCCTCTGTCGGGAGAATCGCGACGCGTTCAGGGGAGCTCCGGCCATCCTTCCAGCGCGAGTAGTGTGGGACGTCCGCCAAGCGCGTCGGCGCGGACCGTGTCGACCTGAAAATCTACGCCCGACTCCGGTACGGAATCCTTCTGCCCGCGGCGCGCCTGTTTTATCTGCAAACCGCGCACTGCAGGGTAGAGATCGGCATTGAGATTGTATGCGCCCCAGTAGTGAGTGAATCGCAAAGAGCGATAGAGCTGCGTTGGAGTGAGTCTAGCGTGATAGCCGACGTACAATCCGGGCAGGTAGCCGGCGCCGGTGACTGCGATATGCCAGCGGTTGCAGTAGTCGATGACTTTCCGCGCGGGAGTGCGGACTGCGACGCCTTCGAGGTCGCACCATAGTGTGACGCCCCACGGCACGCCAAGCTTCGCCGCCTCTGAACCCGCGATGGTGCCATTTGTCGTCCCCTTGGCTGCGCCCGGAATCCACGACGTGTCGGACTCCACATACTGAACGAGCATGAAACCCAGCCCCGCGCTCAACAGGGATTTCGCCTCACTAACGCTCAGCGCGGACGCATGCGGCTTGTCTCTGCGAACGTAACGCACACAGAACCTGTAGCCTGCACGCCGAAACGCAGCGGCCGCTTTCGGCGAGACTGTCTCCGCAGTGTCGAAACCTCGAACACCATCAGGAGCGGTGAAGACGTGGCCGGGAAGAGTCATTGCCATTGGATCAGGCCGCTGGTGCTACAGCTAGACTCTGGCTTCGAACCAGGGACGCTCTAAGTTCGGCTCGGACGTCCGGCGAAAACGAGCGCGACGCCGGCGGCAACCGCTATCCATCCATAGATGGGCGGCACGAATCCCTTTTGTTCCGACGCGACCTTGATCGGACCGACCTGCATCTCCTGGCGGTCCTTTGTGTAGCTCACCCCCCGCATCAGAAGCACTACGGCTCCCGCGACGATGAGGACTACTCCGATCCAGCCGATGGGTCGCATGAACGTCTCCTTGAAGGTCGTGAGCGAGTAGCAGAACTTCACCCGAGCCAGAGGCATGCCACTATACCGCTATGCCGCTGTTTTGAAGTTAGCGGCGTGGGTTAGAATCCGCTCCCGCCGCCTCCGCCGCTTCCGCCTCCGCTGGATCCACCGCCGCTGGAGCCCGACGAGCTCGGACTCGACGACATGCTGCTCGCAGCACTGCTCGCCATGCTGCTCATCTGCGAGCTGAAGTTGGCGGCGTTGAACGGGCCGGTGCCGGTGCTCACGTACCAGGTCGGCGGCTGGAGATTCATGCTTTCGAATGCGCGCGCCCATTCCTCGGCGACGCCGAACGCCATCGCGTAGGGTAGGTAGCGCTCGAACATCTCGGGCGACGTAATCATCTTCCTGTAGCGCTCACTCTCGACACGGCCGAGAAATTCCTTGAACCCGAGCGTGGCCTCGCGGGCGCGCGCGCCGGGCACTGTGCGCGCCGGCATGATCAATCCGAAAACGAGGAGCGTCACTGCGGACGCGACCATCGCGAAAAGGAGCGCTGGAATGGAGATGCCCGCCCAGCCCATGCCGCCCGACATGCCGATCGCGAAGAATCCAGCCATGAAAACGAAAACGCCGGAGACCATCCACGCCGTCTTCACCTGGTCCGGCCTCTTCAGGTAGTAGCCCTTCTCGATCAGGCTTTGGTAAATCGCATCCCGAATCCCGCCGAGCGAGCGGTAGAACTTCTCTCTCAGCTCCGACAGCCTGACCGAGTACTCGCCAATCGTCATCGCCGAAGTGAGACCTTCGAGATAGCGCTGCTCGTGAAGCGAGAGGTCCCCGCGCTGATTGGCGGGCTTGAGGATGTGGAACACGTAGTCGGTGCTGGATGTCAGTCCCAGCAGATGCTTCTCGGTAACCTCCTCGATTCGCACGTAGCCGTGAACAGCGAGATCGACGAGCGTCGCGGTTATGTCCTTCATGTCGGCCTTGTTGTCGATGAGCGTGCCGGATTCAGCGGGTGAGAGCTTGTCGACTGGCTCGTACCGGACGACGTACGACAGATCATCGGGATCTCGTCCGCGTTTGTTCCAGCTGCGGTAGGCGAGCCCGAACACGAGGAAAGGAATCGCGACGGGCCAGTACCTCACGATGTTCATGAAGCGCACGCTGGCCTGGTTCGGACGCGAAGCAATATGGCCCGGCGGCCAGCCGACGCCGACTGTCATTCCCTCGTATGGCGACAGTTCGCGCTGCATGGTGAAAGACACTTCATTCCCGGATTTGTCGATCGCTGCGGCCGAGGCCTTAGATCCCCCGACGCCGGTATAGACAGCTTCTCGTGTGGGCGTCACGCCAGGCGGCAGGACCACGCGCGCATGAGCACGTTCTATCGGAATGTCCCAGCCGTTGCCCGTGACATTCCAGTAAAGCTCGTCGAGCTCGCCTGCATCGCTGTCCCTGAAGAAGAAGCGAATTGCGTTGTTCACTCGATAGCGGATGACGATCGTCCGGTCGGCGTCGAGAGCGCCGGGCACCCAGATGCGGAGGCCGCGCGTCCAGCCGTTGTCTTTTTTCTCCTGCTCCATGCGGAGCGGTGAGCCGCCCGCATCGGATACGCCAATCATGTCTACATCGAGCTTGGTCTTCCGCCCTTGCGCCGTGTTGTGCTCGAGGGAAAGGTCTCGAACGATCCCATTCCATTGGCCGGTGAATCCGAACGTGATCGTCTCGACCACATCGAGCGTGCCGTCGTTATGAACCGTGAGCAGCGCGTCGAAGTCGCGGATGCGAAGTGATCGCGTCTGCGCTCGCGCGTCAGTGGTGGCCGCGAGCGCGAGCGCGACGGCGAGAATGAAGGTGCGGCGAGCTCCTGTCATTCTCATCCCAAGCCTGGAAACGCGGCCAGCGTGCGCGTCTAGAAGCTCACCTTCGGCAATTCGCGCTCACTCGCCTCGGCCTCGAAGAACTCGAGCTCGTGATAGCCCATTGGGCCGGCGACGAGGTTCGAGGGAATCGTCGAGATCGCCGTATTGAAGTCGCGCACGACCGCATTGTAGTAACGCCGAGAGTTCTGCACGGCCTCTTCGATCGTCGCGAGCTGAGCCTGGAGATCGCGGAAGCCGCCCGACGCCTGGAGCTGCGGATAGGCTTCGACAGCCACGGTCAGTCCGCGCAGCGCGTTCGTCAGCCCAGCTTCGGCTTCAGCGCGTGCCGCGGGTCCGGAGCTCTGCGCGGAGATCGCTCGCGTTCTGGCCTGCGTCACAGCGTCGAGCGTCTCTCGCTCGTGCGCGGCGTATCCTTTGACGGTCGAGACGAGATTCGGAACGAGATCCGCGCGCCGCTTGAGCTGAACGTCGATGTCCGACCACGCGTTCTGGGAGCGAACGCGGAGAGAGACCAGTCGATTGTAAAGCGCGACGGCCCAGAGGATCATGACGACGATAATGACCAGGACTGCGAAGAGTATCATCGCGTGGGGGGTAGGAGTTATCCGAAAATGGCGCCAAGCCGCGCCATGCGCTAGAATCGAAGTGCGATCCTTCAAACAGGTGGGC
>JBBQAV010000057.1:0-16290 GCA_038316775.1 Gemmatimonadales bacterium
ACCGGTCGGACCGCTCGTGATCATATTGGGGATTTCGGCGCCGACCGGCTGAGCGTCGAGCTCCGTGGCGGTGAGCAGCACTTTCTGGTTGTCGAAGATGTAATACGGGGGAACGGTCAGGCTCGGACCACGGTACTGTGGACGCCCTGCAACGGCGGGGTTGCTCGCATATCCGGCGGCGCCGACATCGCTTGCCCGGCCGCCATCGGCCGCTCCGGTTGGCCCGGGGACCCAGTAGCGCACGAATTGGTCGTCTGCCTTTGAGTGCTGGTTGTTGCGGACCAACTTCCAGTGCCATAGGTCGGCGATCTCTGCGGGTGCATTTGTGTACATCTTGGCCGCCATCGCCGGGTTCGTGTAGTTGTAGGCCGTACCCGGTCCGTTGCCCTTGCTGGGATCATGGCAAGCGACCGTGCAGCCGCTCTGTTCGAAGCCGGCCACAGTACTGGCTCCGTAAGTGTTCCACATGATCGACAGCTTGTCCTCGTAGTTGAATCGCGAAGGGTCTTCCTCGTTGAATGCCGCCGCGCCCATGTACCCTGACCAGGTGACTCCAGCCCCTGGGACAGGGTTCTTGGCATCGAGCACTTTCCACGAGCCGTCCGCCTGTTTGACCCAGGGTTGGCGCCGCACGCTCGCTTTGTCGTCATCCCAGACGACCAGCATGTAGAAGTAGGTGCCGTCATATGCCGCTTGGACCGTCACGAACTCAGCCTCGCCCCACCCGTCCGCCACGCGGAGTCGCACGCGAGTCGCCTGGTCCCACACGGGATCAAAAAAGCCATCGATGACTGGAGGTTGGATCGACGTGCCAGTCCCCACCTTGATCGCGTCAAGCAGACTGGGCGGGACAGGCGGGAGCCTTGATATCCATTCGCTCACCTGGGCCTGGTTTGCCGCATTGTAGCTTGCAATCAAACCGCCGCCGTGCGGGGCAACATTGGTCGGCTTGAGTATGATCAGACTCTGACCCGGATTGGCAGGATCAACCAGTCCGGACTGCTGCAGTTGTGCGGAGTCCATCGTAACCTGAAAGAAGCGCCCCGAAAGAGCGCCGTGGCACGCACCGCAGTTATCGGTCAAAATCGTCTGCACAGCGAGGAAGGTCGCGCCGCCTTGCGGTCCACTCGGGCTATCCCCACTACAGGCGGCTATGACGGCTGGCGCCAGTAGTACCGCCACCCGTCCAACGGTTGACATGTGTTTCATCGAAGCGCCTCCGCGCTCTGGGTTTGTACTATCACCCAGGAAAAGGCAGCAAGGAGATGTCCGAAGCGCCTGATGAATACGGGACGGATGCCACTGCCATGTTCGGTGATTACTGCGAGCAGGCGTTGCATCAGCATCCTGCACATGTGGTCGATCACCGGTAATGCGACGCTATTGCGGTCGTGCATAACACAGACCGACTTCGTGATATCATGAATTCGCGAAACAACGGATGCCTTGTGCGGTCTTGATGCCGTAAAGCTCATATTCCTGCCTTCTCGATGGGGCGCGACGACGCCTTGCCTAATGATCCCCGCGCCCGACGGGCTTCGCTGTCAGGCCGATCCCACTACGGACGTAGGTGAAAGCCTGACGCGCTTCCCGCCCGGCGTACTGCGATGAACGGACGTCCTTCGGAATGACGTAGCCGTGGCTTCAGCGTTGACGTGCCGCTTCGACCGCTGCGCGGATATCGGCATCGTGGTCGACGTATTCAGGAAGCGCGCTTTTCCTCTCGGCCGGCTCCGCGGCGATCAGCCGCTGACGGAAATTCTTCGCGGCGGTCGCATCGCCGCGGGCATCGGCGGCGCGCGCGGCGAGCGCGAGACCGAGCAGATGCGTCGGACGCTGCTTGAGGATCGTGTCAGCCTGCGCCTTGCCGCTCGCGACATCTCCAGTCACGAGCGCGACCAGGCCCATGTCATACCGCCTGTGATTGTCGAGCGGAGCGAGCGCTTCGATCGCACCCCGCGCCATCGGCCCAAAAAACGCGGCGCTGTCCGTTTTTCCCTCGCCCGAAAGCCGCATGACGCGGTTGAAGAGTCGGTCGGCACGTTCTTCCGGCGACATCGACCCGATGTCCGGCGCTCGCATCGGCGCGCCGCTGAGCGGTGTGTTTCCACTGGAATCCGCCTCGGCGCCCCGCGAGGTGAACCGGGCAACCGAGAGCATGATCAACGCGACGACTGCAACGGCCGGCACGCCCCATATCAACGTTTTCGAGTAGTTCGTGTCCGAGGCCGCGCTCGGCGGGCGCCCTTGAATCGGCGAGCCGCAGCTGTGGCAAAACCGGGCGTCGGGTTTGAGTCGGGTTCCGCAATCGCTACAGAACCGCGGGGTGGAAGCTGGGGGATTTGTTGACATCGTTAGGTGTGTAAACGGTGTGATGGGCGACTTGATGCGCTTCGATTGCGGGTCGGCTACTGCGCGGCCTCTGGTGCGGTCCATCGCTTTACGAGATACGCTACGAGCGCCAATCCTCCGATCACCAGGAGCACGGGGAGAACATAGAGCAGAATGTTGAGGCCCGTCATGGTGGGCTCGAGCAGGATCCACTCACCATATCTCGAAACGAAATAAGCTTTGACCTCCTCCGGTGTATCGCCGGCCCGGAGACGCTCGCGCACCACTCCCCGCATCTGCAGCGCGAGCTCGGACGGCGAATCCTGGATGGATTCACCCTGACAAACCGGACAGCGGAGCGTTGATGCCACTGCCGCCGTCTGCGCCTCGAGCGCGGAATCTGTTGGTGCGGCAACGGCAGCGCGACGTGACGGAGCATCGGCGGCTTGCGCGGGCGCTTGCCTCGCAACGCAGAGTGCGACGGCCGCCAGGCCCACGCCGATAGCCGCGATGCGCTTCACTGTGCCGTGGCGCGCGGAGCAGAAGCGTTGGGCGTCGCAGCCGGCATCAGTGAGTCGATCCAATGCTGCAGAACACTCTCCGTCACCGGTCCCACATGCTTGTAGGCGATACGTCCGCTCGGGTCGACAATGAATGTCTCTGGGACTCCGTACACTCCGTAGTCGATCGCTGTCAGTGAGCCGTTGTCGACGACTGCGGGATAACTCTGGCCTCCCATGTCCGCGATCCATTGTGTCGCCGACGTCGGACGATCGATGTAGAGCACACCTACGAACTGAGCAGGCTTCCCGGCGTACTGCCTCGCTGTCTCGGTGAGAGCAGCGTGCTCCGCGCGACACGGACCACACCACGATGCCCAGAAATTCACGATCACGACTTTGCCCAGGTAATCGCGGAGGCGAATGGTGTCGCCCACCGGCCGGGCGAGAGGTGGCTCACCCGGTGCGAAGACGGACAGGTTGAAACGCGGCGCGTCGTGTCCGGGGAGCGGAGACGGAATCTCGGCCGGATCGCGAGAGAATCCGTAAGCGAACAATGCGATGAGCGGAACCGCGGCGAACACGGCGATGCCCGCTCTCTTCCAGTTCAAGGTTCCACCGCCGCCAGACTCGGCTCTTCGATCTGGTCGGCCTCCGCCTCGGCGGCAGAAGTGTTTGCCGCGGATCTTGGCGCGCGCGAAGTTCGCGGGCCAGCATACGACAGCCCGATGAGAGCACCGATCACCACGACGAGACCGCCGAACCAGATCCAGGGCACGAGTGGCTCGACAATCACCTTGACCGTCGCATTCGCGCCATTCGATTCGAACGCCATCAGATTGGCGTAGAGGTCGCCACGTATGCTGCTGCGGACGTCAGGCGTGGGCACCGGCTGGTCCGACACGCGGTAGTAATTCATTCGCGGCTCGAGCGTTCCGATGACCTCATTGCTTTTCCCGAGCACGTTGAGCGTCGCGCCAATCACCGACCGCTGCGGCTCTTCTCGCCCCCACACGTTCTTCAGCTGCACCGTGTGACCGGAGACGGTGAGCGTGTCTCCGGGACGAAGCGTCGCCTCGCGCTCCGTGCGGAACGTTGCTGATGCGGTGACGCCCAGCGCGACGAGCAGCGCACCGATGTGCGCCACATATCCGCCGTAGCGGCGTCGGTTTCCGCTTACGAGACGCAGAAGGGCAGTGGGCCAGTTTTCGCCGTGCGCACGGTGCCGCGCGCGCATTCCAATCCAGTACTCTCGCAGATTGCCCATCGCGGCGTATCCGACGAACGCGAACGCGAGGATCGGATAGATCCCCCGCGCGCCTGCCAGCACTGCGATGGCGCCAAGAATCACCGCGCCGATGAGCGGCGGGGCAAGTCGTTTGCGCGCGTCGGCCCAGGTGGTGCTGCCCCAGGGAAGCGACGGACCAACGCCCATCAGAAAAATCAGCGCCACCATCGCCGGGATGGCCATCCGGTTAAAGAACGGCTCGCCGACACTGACCTTCACTCCACGCATCGCCTCGGCGACCAGCGGATAGAGTGTGCCGACGAGCACGGTCAGCATCACCGCTGTGAGAAAAAGATTGTTCAGCAGGAACACCGTCTCACGCGACGCAGCGCCGCCCAGCTTACCCTTGGTGTGAATGCGGTCCGAGTTGCCGGCCACCAGAACCAGCGTCGTCACGAGCACCACCGCGATGAACCCGAGGAAGTAGTAGCCAATCGCGCCCGTCGTGAACGCATGGACGGATGACAGAATTCCGGAGCGGGTCAGGAACGTGCCGAGAATCGTCAGGACGAACGTCGCGACGCACAAATTCAGCGTCCACAGCCGCAGCATGTTGCGCCGTTCCTGCACCATCACCGAATGGAGATAGGCGGTCGCCGTGAGCCACGGGAGAAACGATGCGTTTTCGACCGGATCCCACGCCCAGTAGCCGCCCCAGCCGAGCACTTCGTACGACCACCACATTCCCGCTATGATGGCGGCGGAAAGAAACCCCCACGACGCGAGCATCCAGCGTCGCGAAAGAATCGACCAGTCGTTCGACGTGGCCTCGTTGGAGAAGATTGCTCCCAAAGCAAAAGCGAAGGGGACCGACATCCCGACGTAGCCGAGGTAGAGCAGCGGTGGGTGAACCGCCATTAGATAATGATTCTGGAGGAGCGTGTTCGGACCCGGTCCATCCGCCGGCACTGGGAACACGGGCAGGAAAGGATTCGCCGGTCCCACGAGTAGAATTGCGAAGAACGTTGCGACGGCGAGCAGCGTCATCGCCGCGTACGGGATCAGGTTTCCAGGCCTGCGATGGTGAAGCAACACGACAGCCGCCGCGTACAAGGACAGGACCCACGCCCAGAAGAGAATCGAGCCCTCCAGGGCGCCCCACAGCGAGATGACCGTGAAAAGAAGAGGCGTGGCGCGGCTGCCGACCTGCGCCACGTAGGACACTGAAAAGTCGTGCGTGACGAGTGCGTAGACCATCGATACAACCGCGACGCTGACGAGCAGGAAATTCGTGTAAACCGCGCCGTACGTGAGCTGCAGCCAATCGCGACGGCCCGTGCGGATCGCTACGGGTGTGATGAACACTCCGAGCAGCACGACTGCCAGAGATATCAGCAACGCATTGTGTGCGAGGAACCCGGTCACTGGCTGGACTGCTGAATCAGCGTCTTGTATTTCTCGTGTGCTTCCTCGCCGGGCTTGGGCGCCCGGTACGCTTCCGAGTGCTTGACCATCAGACTGGTCGCCTCGAACACTCCGCCCTTCCCGACGCGTCCTTCGACGACGACCCCCATGCCGTCCCGGAACATCTGCGGCGGAGAGCCGGTCGAGTGCACGGCCATCTCTCGCTTCCCGTCGGTGACCACAAAGCGAAGATCGAGAGCCTGCGCGTCCCACTTAACCGATCCCGGCTTCACGAGTCCGCCGAGGCGAACCGGCACGCCGACACCTTCCGTGCCCTTCGCCAGAATCTCCTGCGGCGTGAGAAAGAACACCACGTTCTTCTTCAATCCGCCGAAAAGCAGCCACGCGAACACCGCGACGATTACGGCCAAGCCTCCAAATATCCATGCGCGTTTCATAGCTGGGTCCCCCCAATTCGCTTTTGCACCGCGCGCTCATACTCAGCGCGCGCCCGAGCGCTCTTTCTGACCAGACGGAACAGGTAGCCGAGCAGGACCACCCATGTTACGGAGTAAGCCGCGACGATGAACGACAGATTGGACGCGGGCATTTTACCGGGCTCCCATTGCGGCTGCTTCGGCCGCGTGCTCGACTGCGCGCTCGAGACGGGCGATCTCGTAGCGCTTCCGGATGAAATAGATCATCACGAGCAGAAGCGCGATCGCGTTCAGTCTCAGGCCCATCGTGTAAGCGGGATCCAGCGTCTCGGGACTCGACTGCGGCTGATGGAGCGTGCGCCACCATTTCACCGACATGTAGACAATCGGCACGTTGAGGGCGCCGATCGCTCCGACCGCCGCGCTCCATCGCGCCCTTTGCTGCGCATCGTCGACGAACGCGCGGAGCGAAAGATATCCGACGAAAATGAGGAATAGCACCAGCGTCGAAGTCAGACGCGCGTCCCACACCCACCAGACGCCCCAGGCCGGCCGTCCCCAGATCATTCCCAACAACAGAGTCAGCCCGTTGAACGTCGCGCCAACTTCGGCCGCCGACGCGGCCAGGAGGTCGTCGTTCTCTCGGCGCCGCCACAGGTAGAGCATGCTGAAGACGAGCACCACGAAGAACGAGAGAAACGTCATCCACGCGGCCGGAACGTGGACGTACATGATTTTCTGGAGATGCCCCATATCGCCCTCGGCGGGAGACGTGAGGATCGCATACGTCTGGGCCGCGATTACCGCGGCGAAGCTGACGATCCCCAGCCAGATGCTCGTGCGCGGCGGCGCGGGCAGGGGGTCGCGCGAGTTGTCGGTTAAAGAAGAAGGAGGCATCAGCTTGCTGTCATGCTTCAATGACATGTTCGAACGCAATGAAGGTGGCGATGAGAAATACCAGGTCGTACGCTGCGAGCAGTTTAATCCATGCACCAGCTTCGTGCATCAGGTCAGCTCCCAGTATTGCCTTTGATGCTGTCGTCGCGGCCAGCAGCACCGGCACCAACATTGGAAACAGCAACAGGGGAAGCAAGACCTCGCGCGCGCGGCTGCGGCTCGCCATCGATGCGTAAAAAGTCCCCAGCACCACCATGCCGATGATGCCGAGCGCGAAGACGCCGAGCAATTTCGGCCAGTCATCGGGAATCCGGACGCCGAACAACACGATGCCCACGGCCGCGACGATCACGACCATCAGGGTCAGGAACATCATGTTGCCGAGCAGCTTTCCCGCGAAGATCGTCCACCGCGGCCCAGGATACAGCAGCAGCGGCTCCAGCGCGCCGCCCTCGAGCTCCACCTGAAACGAGCGGTTGAATGCGAGCACTCCGGAGAACAGCATCGCGAGCCACACCGCGCCGACCGCCGCGTTGCGCAACGCCTCGGCGTCGGGGCCTAACGCGAGTCCGAGCAGAATGAGGATCGTCACGCCGAGTGACGCGACGCTGTTGAACCCAGCCTTGGCGCGCAGCTCGGTGGTGACATCCTTTCTCACGATCGCGCGCACGCGCCGCCAATCATCTCGCCATGCCATCAGCGCATCTCCCCGATGCGTCCTTCGACGAGAGTAAGGGTTCGGTCGAGCATCTCTTTGGCGGGAGCGAGCTCGTGCAGCGCTACGAGCGCTGAGCCGCCGGATCGGACAACGCCGGCAATGATGGAGTTCATTAGATCGACACCATTGGCGTCGAGATTGCTGTACGGCTCGTCGAGTAGCAGAACCGACGGATTTCGCATGATGAGCCGAGCGAGTGCGAGTCGGCGCTGCATCCCGGCCGAAAATCCTCGCACGCGGTCACCCGCGACGCGCGCCAGGCCAACGCGCTCGAGGCTGGTGTCGACCGCCGTGTGCGGCAATCCGAGCATGTCGGCGGCAAAGCTCAGATTCTCACGTGCCGTGAGGTCGTCGTACAACCCGGGTGTGTGCGCCAGATATCCAACCTGGCTGCGCACGTTGCCGGCGTCGCGCACGATGTCGAACCCGTTGACGGAGCCGTTCCCCGCGCTGGGCGTCAGCAGCGTTCCGAGAATGCGCAGTACGGTGCTCTTTCCACTGCCATTGGGCCCCAACAGACCGACGGCTTCTCCGCGCTGTACCTCGAGCGACACACCGCGAAGCACCCATCGGATGCCAAAGCGCTTGCCTATAGCGTCGGCAGAAACCGCCACGGCGCTTTGTCTCTCGGACTCCGGCGGTGACGATTCCTGACTGCGAGGTATCAAGGGTGAGCGACTAACGCCTGCCGCCCGCGAGTGAGCCGAGGACGCCGCGCAGTACTGAGCGCGAGATCGAGCTGCCGGCGCTGCGCGCGGCACTCTTGGCCATGAGGTCTATCAGGCCGTCGTGCTTGCCGCCTCGCGGACCGGTGGTGCCGAAGATGAGCCCGCCCAGTCCGCCTGACGCCCAGCCCGAAGAGCTGGCCGTGCCTGCACCGGCGGAACCGGATGGTCCAGACGAAGCGGGACTGCCCGCACTCGCGGGTGCAGCCGCTGCTCGCGCCCTGAGCATCTCGAGGGCTGACTCGCGATCGACTTCCTTCTCGTAGACCCCCGCCACTACCGAGTTTTCGCTGAGCGCTCTACGCTCCTCCGGCGTAATCGGTCCGATCTGCGAGCCAGGCGCCAGCATCCATGCGCGCTGGGTGATGCCCGGGGCGCCCTTCTCGTCGAGCAGAGAGACGAGCGCCTCGCCGACGCCGAGCTCGAGGATCACCTTCTCGATGTCGAGCTTCGGATTCGGCCTCATCACCTCGGCGGTCGCTCTAACCGCCTTCTGATCGTGCGGGGTGAAGGCGCGCAGCGCGTGTTGAACGCGATTGCCGAGCTGGCCGAGGACCTTGTCCGGGATGTCGATGGGATTCTGCGTGACGAAATAGACGCCGACGCCCTTCGATCGAATCAGCCGCACGACCTGTTCGACCTTGTCGAGCAGCGCCGGCGGAGCTTCGGTGAACAGCAGGTGCGCTTCGTCGAAGAAGAAGACGAGCTTCGGCTTTTCCGGATCGCCGACCTCCGGAAGCTGCTCGAACAGCTCGGACAGGAGCCAAAGCAGAAAGCACGCGTAGAGACGTGGATTGTTTATCAGCCGCTCCGCAGCGAGGACGTTCACGACGCCCTGGCCATCCACGGTCTGCATCAGATCGTCGATGTTGAGCATCGGCTCGCCGAAGAAGCTGTGGCCGCCTTGCTGTTCGATCTGGAGCATCCCGCGCTGAATCGTACCGATGCTGGCCGCCGAGACGTTGCCGTACTGGGTCTTGAACTGCGCGGCGTTGTCGCCGACGAACTGCAGCATCGCGCGCAGGTCCTGAAGGCTGAGCAGGAGGAGTCCGTTGTCGTCGGCGATCTTGAACACCATCGCCAGCACGCCTTCCTGCGTGTCGTTGAGATTCAGGAGCCGGGCGAGAAGCAGCGGACCGATGTCGGAAATCGTAGCTCGCACCGGATGTCCCTGCTCGCCGAAAACATCCCACAGGGTGGCCGGGCAACCGCGCCATTTCGGCTCAGGCAGTCCGAGCTTCTTGAGACGTGCCCCGAGCTTGTCGCTCATCTGACCGGCCTTGGTGATTCCGGTCAGGTCGCCTTTGACGTCCGCGAGAAACACGGGGACGCCGATGCGCGAAAACTGCTCGGCGAGAACCTGGAGTGTGATGGTCTTTCCGGTTCCCGTCGCGCCGGTGATGCAGCCGTGACGGTTGGCCATCCCCGGAAGCAGGGCGATGTCAGTGTCGCCTGACTTTGCGATGACGAGTGGCTCGGGCATGCACGGAAGATATGAGGCTGGGCACGCCGGAACTAGAGAGGGACGAGGCGCTGGCAAGCGCCTTGTCGAGTACGCGATCAGCGGGAAGCCGGTAGTTTTCAGTTCACTGGTACTACCGACGCCCTACGCCGCCGCGGAAGACGAATCCGTACGGTCCGGCGATAGCAGCACAACTAGCATCCCGACGACCATCACGATTGCCACCACACTCAGCATCCCCGCGTACTCCACGCTACCAGGCACATGCGGAGCTCTCGGCGCCAACGGAGTCGCCGTCGGATCGAGCGGGCTTAAGAGAAGATGCTGCGCAATGTTCCAACCCGTATGCAAAGCGAGCGGCGCCGCGATTCCTCGCGCACGGGCGAACGCGACACCGTAGAGAGCAGATCCGATGACGGTTCCCACGAGTGCCGGAAGAACCGCAGACCCTCCGAGCGTCATATGCGACACCGCGAACAATCCCCCGACAACCAGCTGCGCCCGCCAGAAGCCAAGTAAGCGAATGAGGCGCCAAAAGGCGTAGCCTCGGAATGCGTACTCCTCCGCAGCCGCGATCAGAGGAATCGACCAAAACGTCATGACAGCAAAGGCGACTGGTCGGAACAACGCATTCGGACTCCACCGCAAGCCGAACAGAACGAAGAAGACGAGGGCGACTATGACCGACAACGACGCCCCGAACATCAACCACAACGGGGTGGAGCGAGCGACAGGCCAGGGATTGAATCGCTCTGACGCTGGAACGGTGAGCGCATCCTGTCGCAACATGCGGGTTGTGATCAACAGGATCAGTGGAACAAAGACTACGGAATGACGGGAGTGACGTATCGTGTCAGGCCAGGCGAGGGGAACGAACGCAGATAAGACAAACGCAACCACGAAGGCCGCGACCCCCAGGGCCAGAAATATCCCGAGCCGCTCCCACTCGGCCGGCCGCTGTGCCGTTGGCACTCTGGTTCCGAAGAGTTGGCTCGTCCATTGTCCGATCATCACGATCTGGGAGGCGTCACGGAATGGCGTCACACGGGGAGAGACTTAAAAGCGCAGCCGCCGGTATACGATGCTCACGTCTCCCGTTTGCCTCGGCACGACGTATGGCGGACGCTGGGGAATCGTCACGCCGGGAATTGGCGGGATTCCTGGCCGTCGCGCTGCAAGGTCGAGGTCGACGTGGCTTCCCGCCGGAATCGAGAGCGAGACGATCGCCCCGGTTTCGGGGACGGCCCAGTGCTGCATGACCCAGTCGCGTGAGCGACTGCGGTAGCGCGTCGTGTCGACCTCGCGTCCGTCGATCGACGATGAGAGCACCTTGGCGCCGCTCGCGCGCATTACAAGCCCCGTGGTTCCCGCCGGCGCGCTGACCCGGAGCACGATTTGTCTCGCGCCATTGATAAGAGTGTCGCGAATCAACGTGGCGTTTGGAGCGCCAAGCGGTACTCGTTGGACCTTTCGGCCGGTGAAGCGGCTTCCATACTCCGACAAACGCGACGTCCACGCGGGACTTGCGGCGGGAGCTACACCCCCGATTACGTCGCGCGTCCACGGGTCAGTCGAGCGTCCAAGCGTACCTAGCCACGCATCGCTCGAGTCGGCGTTCTTGGCGTACACGAGGGCACTGTGCAGAGGATGGTCGGCGCTCGGTCGCACCGTGAGTGCTGCAATCACGAGGACAACTATGCCTGCGCCCCCGAGCCACGCCGCGCCCGACCATCGGGCCTGCCCGGCGATCAGTTCCAGCTGTGGCGCAAGCAGAAGCGCGATGAGCGACGCCACTACAGAGAGAGCGACCGCGCCGGCACCGGTGACGCCGAGCATCACGACCGAGACGCCATAGATGAAACCGGCGAGAAGGAGCAGCGTCACGATTGCCGCTGCCCACTCGGCTACGACGCGGCCGCGCGAGAGAAGCGCCGCACCGGCGGCGAAGATGAGAGGCCAGGTGAAAAGATAGCCCGTGCCTGGCGCTCGGATGCTGAGCACGAGCGCGAAGACGAGCCACACGATGAGAGCGCCAACGTGGATCCCGCGCGGAGTTGACCATCGTTTGGCCACTGCATAGCACGCGGTGGTGGCGGCGAGAGCGAGCAGCACGATGCCGATCGCATTCATTCCACTCCACACGGCCGGACCCTTGAGGAATCTGCCGACGATTGCTCCCACTGCTCCGGACAGCGCGATCGAGGCGAGAGCGGCGAGCAAACCAGTAACCACTCCCCTTCGATCGCGAACGACGAGCGCTACGACAAGGAGGAACGCGAGAATTGCGAGGGGAAGCTCGAGTCCTTGCGGATAAACGACCAGGCCCACGATTGGCAGGTCGAAGAACACGCCATCGCCAGTGCGGGCGCGAGGTAGCTGCTCCGTGCCGAACGTGCGCGTCATGGCGAGCATCTGCGATCCGTGATGCTGGAGACTGCCGGGATTCAGATGCGCGACATCGTCGCGACTCGTGTGATAGCGTTCGACCCCGTCGGCAAACGCGAAGTTGAGCGCGGGCAGGCCAAGGACGGCGAGCTCGGAGAGGTCGGTGTCGTTGGGCAGCAGTCGATAGATCGTCGCGAACACCGAACCCGCCGTCGCGTCGCGCGCGTTACGAAGTGCTCGCGCGGCGTCGAGATTCCCCGGGCCAGTCTCGAACATGAACGAACGTCCGCTGGTGCCTCGGGCTTCGAAATTGAGGACGACCGCGACATCCTTTGCCCACGGATGCTCGCGTACGAATGCGGCGGCGCCGAGTAGTCCGGCCTCCTCGCCGTCGGTGAAGAGCGCGATCACGTCATGCGCCAACGGCTGCTTCCGCGCTCGTAGCGCGCGGAGTGTTTCGAGGAGTGCGGCGGCTCCGGCGCCGTCGTCAGCGGCGGCAGGTCCGGCCTCGACACCGTCGTAGTGCACCATGACGAGCACCGCGGCCTTGCTTGACGAATCTCTGCCAGGAACTCGCGCCAGAATGTTCTGAACGCGGCCTGCTTGCTGATAGCGTGTTCCGATCGCGGTCGTGTGCTGGATCTGCGGCTGCAGTCCGAGGGCAGTTAGTTGACCGACGATGTAATCGCGTACGCGATCGTGATCCGCGGTGCCCATCGGATGCGGCCTTTGCGCAATCTGCTCGACATGGCGCAGCGCGCGCTCGGCAGAGAACGTTGTGTCGGGCGCGGTTGCCAGAATAACGCGAGGGGGGAGTGCAACGCGAAGAATCGAAATTGCGCACAGGAGAGCGAGGCCAAGCGCGACTCCCACTCGTTTGAATCGTGGTGTGATCAAAGGTGTGTCTATCCCCTCCTGGAGACATCGGTGCTCAAGTACTTCAGGCCAGAGTCTGCCATAAGCGTGACGACCTTCGCGATGACGGTGTCTCCGGGCGTCAGCCGGCCATCTTTCTCCGCCCGCGATATCACGGCGAGCGCCATCCGGTCCTTCATGCTGCCGGTGGGATTCTCCCACTCGAGCTTCGCCAGAATCTCCGCGCCATCGGCCGGAACGATCCTACGGAGCCGAACCATCGACGTGTTTCCGATGGCGTCGAGAATGTCCATTGATTGACTTTGCGTCGGGACTATGGCGATTCCTCGCGCGCCTTCACGTATTCAATCCCCTCCGCGAAACGCAGCCGGTTTCCGACTGGGTCGATCACGGTGTATTCGCGGAGACCCCATGGCTCGTCCACCGGCGCCCCCGACACCGGTGCGCCACGCTTCAGATGCTCGACGTACTGCGCATCGACATCTGACGTGAAGATCATCACTTCGCGGCCTCCGCTCTGGTCCGCCAGCGCAGGGTCGGTCATGAAGAACACCTGCGCGTCGCCGCATCCAACGCCGCCGTCAGTCGAGGGACGCTCGGGACGCTCGGGATCCTTCCACGCCCAGCGTTTCTCGAACCCGAGGCGCTCTACATAGAAAGACATCATGACCTCGAGATCGGCGCACGCGAGGACTGGTACCGCCGCCTTCATTCGTTCCGCCATGGAATCACCCCTGTGTTATGGGAAGCTCATCCACCTGCCACGCGAGGAGAGACTTGTCAGCATAAGATCCACCCTCCTCCTCACACTGCTCCACGATCGTCAGCCTCGGCTCCGGAAATGAAAACGGCGGCGCCTGAAAATCCAGCGTACGCCAATCTCCATCCGCGACATCGTAGTTGCCGCCACGCCCTGGAAACGACGTCATGAGCAGAAACCGAATGTTCGACCGTGCGACGTTCGCCAGGACAGCTCTGATGTTTGCATACGACAGATGCACCAGAGCGTCGCGACATAGCAAGACGTAGGCGTCCGGAAGAACATCCCGGGTTAGGTCGAGCTCCGTAAACCGCCGTGCTTTGCTCGCGTGCAGCCGCCGGTTCCGTTCAATGATCGAGGGAACGATGTCGCCGCCGATGTACTCGATCCCGCTCAGGTCGACGTGCTCCATCCATGTGAAATCTCCGCACGGCACGTCGAGCAGCACCCGAGCACCAAGCTCTCGCAGCGCCTCCGGCAGCTCGGCGCGCAGCACCCGCGTCGAATCGAGCGAAGATCCGGCGCCAGAACGCGATTCCGGATCCGACCAGAGATTCGTCTCGTAGATGCGCTCGAACCGCTTCTGAAGGCCGAGCTTCTCCAGCTCGCCGGCATGCTCCTCGAATCGACGCTCGGCGATGGTCCGCTTGCGCATCCTAGAAATCGAGATTGTGCAGGTACTCATAGTCCTCGCGCGCGCTCGCCATCTCGTCCTTTGCTTCCTCCTGTTCCACGTAGCAGGGCTTGTGCGCGAGATCCGGAACCGCGGCGAGGAAGCGCTTGAAGTCGAACGTCCCCTTTCCGAGCTCCGTGTCGCTCTTGTGATCGGCGACAGCATCCTTCAGGTGGAACAGGTGGTAGCGATCCTTGTAGCGCGCGAGATACTGCATCGGGTCGCCGCCGCCCATCACCATGTTGCCGACGTCGAGCTGAAGCCGCACGAGAGACGGATCGGTGTGTTCGACGAAGATATCGTACGGTATCTTGCCCTCGATCAGGTCCATGTGATCCGCTTCGTTGTGGAACGCCAGCCAGATTCCGGCTCGTCTCGCCTGCGCGCCGGCGCGGTTGAAATGATCCGCCCACGCGCGCCAGTCGTCGAGCGTCCGTGCGGTGCTCCCGGAAAAGCTCGGCACGACGAGATACTCGTGGCCGAGCATCTTCGCGGTTTCGAGGCGTCGTTCCCAGCCGATGAAGAGCATGTCCTGGTCGATATGCGCCGAGGGCGCGCGCAATCCTTCGCGAGCGAGCGCATCGCGCACCTGCTGCGCAGTTCGATGGAAGTTGTCCATCGACCAGAGCACCTCGACGTCGGTGTATCCGATCGCTCGCACCGCCGCGAGTGTGCGATCGGGATCCTTTGCCATCGTCCGGCGGATCGTCCAGAGCTCGAGACCGATGCGATCCAGTTTCTTCGGCGCATGCAACCTGAATGGTGCCGCTCCGGTGCCGACGGCAGTGGCAGCCAACGCTTGAACGAAGTCGCGTCGATTCACGACGTTGCCTCCTCTAGGGTGAAGGGCCAGCTCTTGCTGCTCCGGGACCACAACAGGAACGCCACGCATCCCAGCGCTAATACACCAACACCGAACAGGATCACCTGGAACTGCGTCGTGGCGAAGACGAAGATCCATCCCAGGAGCGCAACGAGCGCGGGCGCCGGATACAGCCACATCTTGTATGGGCGTGGCATGTCCGGCGCCTTTTTGCGCAGAAGCATCAGCCCGAAAACCTGTCCCATGAACTGAACCAGAATGCGTGTGACGATGAGCGCATCGATGACGGTGCCCAGCGAGAAGAAACCCGCCACAATGGAGATCGCCCCCAGCACCAGCAGCGAGATATACGGAAAATCCTTCGTCGGGTGCAACCGGCCGAACGCGCGGAAGAAATATCCGCTCTGCGCCGCGGCGAATGGGATGCGCGAGTAGCCGAGCAGCAGCGCGAACACGGACCCGAACGCGGTCCAGAGTATCATCAGCGTGAAGATCGTCGCCACCCGCGAGCCGTAGATCTTCTGCATGAACACCGACACTACGAAGCTCGACTCCGGATGCTCGGCCGCCGGCACGAACTCACGCCACGGCACGACGCCGATGATCGACAGGTTGATGCCGATATAGATGACCGCCACGGCCGCGGTGCTGATCATGATCGACCGTGGGATCACGCGGCCCGGGTCGCGCACCTCGTCGCCGATGTAGCAGACGTCGTAGTAGCCGAGGTAGTCGTAGATCCCAATGCGCGCGGCAGCGCCGAGGCCGAGGAAGAATCCTAGTGAGAAATTGAACGCGCCGGGAGGGAAGTCAAACGCGATGCGCGGATCGAAGTGCATGGCGCCCGTGACGATGACCGCGAGCACCGTGACCAGCGTGCCGGCCCAGAGCGAGACCGTGATCTTCACGATCGACTGGATGCGCCGGTATAGCAGGGCGATGTTGATCAACCCGACCGCCGTCACGAGCGCGATGACGCCGGGCCGAGTGAGCCCCTTCCATATGTAGCCGGCGTAAGCCGCGAACCCGATGTAGCCAGACGCGATCTCCAGCGGGCCGCTCAGCACGAAC
>JBBQAV010000058.1:0-16033 GCA_038316775.1 Gemmatimonadales bacterium
TGTCGACGTCCGGCTGGCCGATCGAAGTCGAGTCTGCGACCATCTTCTTTATAAATGAATAGAGCGCTCGGTCCTTGTTGGAGATCGGCGCGCTGTCGAGATCCTCGAGCACACTTTGTATCAGCGCGCGATCTCCATTCAGCTCCGCCGCGACCGCGGCGTGTGAGCCAATTCAGAAGAGGCACTGATTGAGCTTGGAGGTGAATGCGGCGATCAGCTCGCGCTGCCAGGGTGGGAGGGGCGAAGGTCCGCGCATCACCTCCTGGGTGAACCGGGACAGGTGATCCGTGCGCTCAGGCTTGAACGCGAACAGGTGCAGAATCTGCGGAATCGGAACTCCCGCCTGCCGCATCTGCTTGAACATCGTCGCATGCGGCTCGGCCGCGTCATGATTCTCGACCGCGGCCAGATACATCGGCTTCATGTGAATCCTCCCTGGCCGGGATAGTACGCGCGTGCGCGGCTCGCCGCAACGAATCCCAAGCCAGTAAAGCGGGAAGCTGGATGCCGTAAAGCCGGAAGCAGAAGGCGGTAAGCGAGAAGCAGGAGCGGGAAGCAGGAAGCGGGAAGCAGGAAGCAGGAAGCAGCTTGTTCTTGACAATTCCTTTACTGGACAGCATTTAAGGGAGCCGCATTTCAATTGCGGGTGGACGGTCACGCCGATTCCGGTCCCCGGTCAATCGGCGATTTGCCCTACCAGCGATAAAGCACGTGCAGGCCTGAAAGTCCCACTACCACCCCGTGGAGGACCTCCGTATGGCAGTCGTTCGTCGCTTAACTTTTGCGCTAGTGGTCGGCCTGTTCTGGTCGACCCAGCTGGGCGCCCAAACGCCGGTCCCGCCCGCAGGCACCATCACGGGTAGAGTCCTTGACGCCGCGACTCAGCAGCCCGTAGCCGATGTCCAGATCGTAGTCGAAGGGACCCGGCGTGGGGCCGTTTCCGGTCCTGATGGTACGTTCACAATTGGCGGAGTTCCCGCCGGCTCACAGACCGTGCGAGCTCGCCGGATCGGATTTGGCGCCCCCGTTCAGGTCGTCGTCGTTCCGAACGGCGGATCGGTGTCAGTGATCTTCCCGATGGATCGCAAGGCAGCGGTCCTGGAGGAAGTGGTGACCACGGGTTATGGAACGCAGCGCCGCCTCGCCATCACCGGTTCAATCTCGACAATCGATGCGGACCAGGCCCACACCGCGGCGCCAGTCAACGTCACCAACCTCATAGAGGGTCGCGCAACAGGAGTCCAACTCACTCAGAACAGTGGTGAGCCGGGCGCCGGTGCTCAGATCCTGATTCGCGGTGGCACTTCGATCAGCGCCAGCAATCAACCACTCTACGTTGTAGACGGGGTTCCGCTGAGCGCCGACGAATCCGCCGAACCAGGCGGTGCCACACCAATGGGCACAGCTCCACTGCCGCGCAATCCGATGAATCTGATCAACCCGTCCGACATTCAGTCGATCACGATTCTCAAGGATGCAGCGGCGACCGCGATTTACGGAGCGCGCGCAGCCAACGGCGTCATCCTGATCGAGACGAAGAAAGGCGGCGTCGGCGGACCGACGGTTGAGTATGAAGTCCAGGCGGGAATGTCTTCGCCGAAGAAGCGTCTCGCACTCGTCACCGGTGACGGGTACCGTGCTTTCATCACCGACCAGGTCGCCAAGGGCAATATCCTCCCAGTCGCAATCACGAACCAGGGAACGGCGAACACCAATTGGCAAGATGAGCTTTTCCGTTCCGCTCCAGTGATAAATCACAACCTTTCCTTCTCGGGCGGATCGGCCAACACTCAATACCGTGCCTCGCTGAACTACTTCAATCAGCAGGGGATCGTGATCAACAACGGGCTGAGGCGCTATCAGGCGCGTGTCAACGGCAACCACAGTGCGATGGATGGCCGGCTGCGACTGGCACTCAATCTCACCGGATCGCACATCATCAATGACTACCTCCCGTTCGAGGAGAACGGAGGATTCGAGGGTGGCGTGTTCATCAACATGGTGAACTTCAATCCCACCCATGCCGTCACGTTCACGGATGCAGCTGGTGTCACCAGGTACTACGAGATCGGAACCGGAACGCAGTCGGTTCGCAACCCGGTGGGGCTGGCGAATCAGGTACTGGACAAGGGAACTTCCGACCGCACGCTCGGCAACATGTCCGGCGACTTCGACATTTTTCAAAGTCTGACCGCCCGTGTTGCTCTTGGCGTTGACCGTACCGCCGGCGATCGGAACTTTTATCTGCCGAGAGCGAGCCCAGCAGGCGCGGTGTTCAACGGACTGGCCGATAGGCGCAATCGCGACAATACGACCAAGACCATCCAGACTCTTCTCACTTTTCACCCGACCATCTCCGCCAGCCGGGAGCTCGACGTCGTCGGCGGCTACGAGTTCGGGGAGTCCACCCTCAACGAGTTCGGCGTTCAAACCCGAAACTACCTGACCGATGCGTTTACGTTCAACAGCCTCGGCAGCGGAATCGGACTCGAGCCGCCGTATGCATTCAAGACAGACAGAAAGCTCGTCTCATTCTTCGGGCGAGCCAACCTCGGTCTGAACGAGAAGTACTTCCTCACCGGCGTGCTGCGCCGCGATGGATCATCTGCATTCGGAGAAGGCAACAAGTGGGCAGTCTTCCCTGCGATCTCCGGCTCGTGGCGCCTGAGTCAGGAGTCGTTCATGAAGACGGGACCCTTCTCGGAGCTTCGGTTGCGCGCCGGGTGGGGCAAGCAAGGCAATGAAGCCGTGGCACCGTATTCATCCCTGATTCTGCTCGCCGCCGACGGCGGCTCGCGCTACGCGTTCGGCGACAGACCGGTCACCGGTGTGACACCGATCAGAAACCCGAATCCGAACCTCAAGTGGGAGGAGACGGCGTCGTCAAACTTCGCGCTCGATTACGGCTTCCTCAACAACCGCTTGAATGGCAGCCTCGAGTATTACGTCAAGAACACCAAGGATCTTTTGCTCGAGGTCGGCGTGCCGCAGCCAGCAGTGGTTGAAACGCGCCTCGAGAACATCGGCCGGATGAGGAACAAGGGCATCGAGCTGTCCCTGGACGGTTTAGTACTGCAGCGCTCGGAGCTGAACGTGTCGGCCGGCTTCGTTTTCTCGCACGACAAGAACGAGGTTGTCGACCTGGGTGGGAAAGGATTCATCCCGACAGCTCAGGCCAGTGGCCAGGGCCAATCCAACCAGTTCACCCAACGGGTCATCCCTGGACAGCCTCTCGGAACATTCTGGGGACCCGAATTCGTTGGCTTCGATGCACAAGGGCATCAGCTCTTCAACAGCTACACGGTTACTCGCGATTCCAACGGCAAGGAAACAGGTCGCAGCATTGATGGACAGGTGCAGGCGAAAGACTTGACCGGAGACGATGACGTCATTCTCGGAAACGCGTTCCCGAGTTACAACCTGGGTCTGAGGACGAACGGCAACTGGAAGAAGTTCGACTTCGCCGTGCTGTTCAACAGAGTCTCCGGCCAGAAGATCTTCAACAACACGAGGCTCGTTTACGAGCAGAAGGGCAACGCTCTCCAGGACAAAAACTTCCTGGCGTCGGCCCTCACGGATCCCGCGGAGATCCACGAGCCGGCGAAGTTCTCATCTAGATACATCGAAGATGGGTCGTACACACGGTTGCAGAACATCACAATCGGCTACACTTTCGATCTACCGAGCTTCACGGGTACGGCGAGGAATTCCCGTGTGTTCATTTCGGGCGACAACCTGGTTTTGTGGACCAACTATTCGGGTTATGACCCGGAAGTGCACACACAACTTCCCGGTCTCGCCCCTCGCGGAATCGATTACCTGCACTATCCCCGCGGTCGTACATTTACGGGAGGTCTCCGTGTCGCTTTCTAGGAACCCAATGATGACAAAATCCATGGGAATCGCGGCGGTCGTTACCGCCCTGCTTCTCGCTCCGGCGTGTACGGACCTTACCGAGGTCCCGCAAAGCGCCATCACACCCGAGAATTTCTACCGCAACGAAGATGAAGCCATCGGAGGGCTCGCCTCGGTTTACGCTCAGCTTCGCCAAACCGTCGAAGGCCCTTACGAAATCATGGAGGTCAGCACCGACGAGATCATCGTCCCGACTCGCGGCCAGGACTGGCTCGACGGCGGCAAGTGGCTGGACATCCACCGCCACACGTTCACTCCCAACAGCTCCGCGGGCCTGGACAACATCAAGAACGCGTGGGTGACCATGTTCACGGGGGTCGCCAAGGCCAACGTTGTGCTGGCCGGCGTCGAGAACGTCAACTTCAACAACAAGGCTGTAGTAGTGGCAGAACTGCGGGCTCTCCGCGCGTTCTACTATTACATGCTGATGGACATGTTCGGCGGTGTGCCAATCGTGACCGATGTTGCGATCGAGCCGCGAGCGCGAAATACCCGCGCCGAAGTGTTCAAATTCGTCGAGGACGAGCTGAACGCGGCACGCGTCGATCTGCCGGTTTCGTGGGCGCCCGAATGGAATGGCCGCCTCACGAAGGGTGCCGCCGATGCAATGCTGGCGAGCATTTATCTGAACGCGCAGGTGTACACAGGAGAAGTGACCGCGACAGGCCTGACCAAAGGCACGGCACGCTGGGCGGACGCGGTCGCCGCTGCCGACCGGGTTCTGAATTCACCTGCCGGGTACCAGCTCGACCCCGTCTGGAGACACAACTTCACCGCCGACAACAACACCTCCAAAGAGATCATCATGGCGGTGAAGTTCCTCAACCAGAGCGGCCTGGGGCTGAACTTCCTGATGCGGGCGCTGCACTACAACCAGTACTCGCCGTCGCCGTGGAACGGATACGCGACTTTGGCCGAGACCTATGCTGCGTTCTCTCCAAACGACATCCGTCGTCAGATCTTCCTGGCCGGCCCGCAAGTCAACGTCGAGACAGGGGCGCCTGTTCTCGACCGTGCGGGGAATCCGCTGATCTTCGATCCGAACATCGGAACTTCGACCTCGTGCGCAGCCGGGCCAAATGAGACTTGCGCAGCCGAAGGCGGCGGGGTCCGGATCGCCAAGTGGCCAAGCGATCCTGCCCACGCTCAGCAGGACAACGGCAACGACTACGCGAACTTCAGGCTCGCCGAGATCGATCTGATCAAGGCCGAGGCGATGAATGAGCTCGGTCAGACGGCCGCTGCGATCACCCTGATCAATACGACGACGCGGGCGCGGGCATTCCCAACAACGCCCAAGCCAATGCCCGCGCTCTCGCAGGTTGCACTGCGGGACTCAATTCTCGCCGAACGTCTGTTGGAGCTCACCGCCGAGGGTAAGCGCCGATCGGATCTGATCAGAATCGGCGCCTCGCAGGGTGGAACCAACTACTATAACCGGCCGTGGGCTTACAAGGTCGCGTCACCGCCGTATAAGATCCTGTTTCCCATTCCGCAGACCCAGATCGACGTGAACCCTTTGCTCACACAGAACCCGGGTTACTGATTCCGCAGTAGAACTCTCCTTCTTCCATCATGGCCTGTTCCCGAAAGGGAACAGGCCATGATTTGCTAAGGTGGCTCATAATTGATCAAAGCGGCCTTGAGCCTGAGGCTCTGGTTCGTTCTTCCCGCGCTGTATCTCGCCGCCGGCTGCGCCGAGCAGAGCGAGCCCAAGCAGGAACTATCGAGTGACAAAGCCCCTCCCGTCGACGGACATCTCTTTACGCAGCTTCCTTCCAGTTACACGGGAGTACGCTTCGCGAATCGTCTCGAGGACACCCATGACCTGAACGTCTTCACCTACCGCAATTTCTACAACGGCGGTGGCGTGGGGGTTGGTGACCTCAACGGTGATGGGCTGCCCGAGATCATGCTCACTTCCAACGAGCATGGAAACAAGCTTTACCTCAACAAAGGCCACTTTCAGTTCCAGGACATCACCGACGAGGCCGGCGTCGGTGGCAAGGGCTTCTGGGCGACTGGCGTCACCCTGGCCGATGTGAATGGCGATGGCCTTCTGGACATCTACGTCTGCTACGCCGGAAACATCGCCGGCAAGCGCCGGGCGAACGAGCTGTACATCAACAAGGGTCTCGACAAAAACGGAGTGCCGACTTTTGGCGAGGAGGCGAGCCGGTACGGAATCGCGGACGAGGGTCCTTCCACCCAGGCCACGTTCTTCGACTACGATCGCGATGGGAATCTCGATCTGTATGTCGTCAATAACTCATTCCGCCCGGTAACCGGCTTTGGCCTCCGCAACATCCGACATGTCCGCGACAAGGTCAGCGGCCACAAGCTCTTTCACAACGACGGCAACGGACGCTTCACCGACGTCAGCGACAAGGCGGGCATCTTCGGAAGCGAGATTGCGTTTGGCCTGGGAGTCGTGGCCAGCGATGTCAACCGCGATGGGTGGCCCGACATCTATGTCTCCAACGATTTCTTCGAGCGAGACTACCTGTATATCAACAACCACGACGGCACCTTCACCGAGCAGCTAGACAAGCAGATGCCGTATCTGAGCTACTTCTCGATGGGGCTCGACATCGCCGATATCAACAACGACGGCTGGCCCGACGTCTATACCACCGACATGCTCCCGGAGGACGAATACCGGTTGAGAACTACGTCCTCTTTCGAGGGTTACGACATCTATCAGGCAAAGGTGAAGAACGGGTTCCACTATCAGTTGATGCGGAACATGCTGCAGCTCAACAACGGCAACGGCACGTTCAGTGACATCGGACAGATGGCGGGCGTGGCGCGCACGGATTGGAGTTGGAGTGCGCTTATAGCGGATCTCGATCTCGATGGCAACAAGGATATTTATGTCACCAACGGGATAGCCAAGGACGTAACCTCCCAGGACTACATCGCGTTTCTGGCGAACAACCAGACGATGCTCGCCGCGACGAAGGGGAAGCAGGTCGACTTCAAGATGCTCATTGACGCGATGACATCGACCAAGCTTCAGCACTACGCCTTCCGCAACAACGGCGACCTCAGTTTCACAAACGAGACTGTCAATTGGGGACTGAGCACCCCGAGCTTCGCGAATGGCTCCGCCTACGTCGATCTTGATGGGGACGGCGCGCTCGATCTGATCGTCACCAACGTCGATGACGAAGCCTTCGTCTACCGGAACAACGGACGCAGCCTGCTCCCTCAGAATCACTATCTGGAGGTTAAGCTCGAAGGCGAGGGTAGGAACCGGTTCGGGGTCGGCTCCAAGGTCATCCTGCAGATAGGAAAGGAGACGCTCCTTCAGGAGCTGTCGCCAACGCGAGGATTCCAGTCGAGTGTCGACTATACGCTCACCTTCGGCCTGGGGAAGATCGATACCGTCACGTCGGTGACGGTGGAGTGGCCTGATGGTCGGATGAGCACCCTGAAAAACGTCGCTGCCAACCAGCGCATCACAGTGAGGCAATCCCAGGCGGGCGCGCAACCACCTACTCCCAAACCAGCGCCACCGCTGTTGAACGATGTCACCAGGACCACGGCGCTCCCGTTCGTGCACAAGGAGAATGATTTCGTCGACTTCGATCGGGAGAGACTCATGCCCAAGATGCTCTCGACGGAAGGTCCACTGATGGCGGTGGCTGATGTGAACGGGGATGGACTCGATGACTTCTTCATCGGCGGCGCGAGAGATCAGGCTAGCGCCATCCTGATTCAGCAACGGGATGGTGGTTTCGTGAGGCGCAACGAGAAGCTTCTCGCCCAGGACAGCACATCGGAGGACGTGGGCGCCACCTTCTTCGACGCCAACGGAGATGGGCATCCGGATCTTTACGTCGTAACAGGCGGAACCGAATTCTCGGAAGCAGCTCCGGCACTCGAAGACCGCCTCTATCTCAACGACGGCCGTGGCAATTTCAGGAAGGCGGTGGGCGCGCTGCCGGCAGCCAGCTTGAGCGGGTCCCGGGTGGCGGCGGCCGACTTCGATGGTGACGGCGCGATCGATCTGTTCGTGGGCGGGCGCAGCGTGCCCGGCAGCTATGGAATCGATCCGCGGAGCCAGCTACTGAAGAACGATGGCCGCGGACACTTCACCGATGTGACCGACAAAGTCGCGCCGGAGCTCTCACACGTAGGTATGGTCACCGACGCCGTGTGGACGGATGTGAACGGCGACGGCAAGGCGGATCTCGTCGTCGTCGGGGAATGGATGCCGATCACCGTGTTCCGCAACAATGGGCACGGCCGGCTCGAGAAAATGAGCGTTCGCGGCCTGGAAAAGAGCGACGGCTGGTGGAACAGAATCGTCGCCGGAGATTTCACGGGTGACGGCCGAGTCGATTTCATAGTGGGAAACCTCGGCCTCAACACGCGGCTGCAGGCCAAGCCGAACGAGCCAGCGACTCTGTACGTGAAGGATTTTGCGCACACTGGGTTTGTGCAACCGATCATTTCGTACTACAGCAATGGGCGCGAGTATCCGCTGACTCTGCGCGACGATCTCATCAAGTCGCTGCCCTTCCTGAAGGATCGCTACGTCACCTACAAGGATTACGCAAAACAGACGGTAGCGGAGATCTTCCCCCAAAAGGATCTCGCCGACGCGGTCGTAAAGAGAACCTATACCTTTGCCACAACGCTGCTGCGAAACAACGGCGACGGCAGCTTCACCATGGTTCCTCTGCCGCGCGAGGCGCAGATCGCGCCTGTGTACGGGGTTATGGCATCGGACATAGATGGAGACGGGAAAACGGACTTGCTGCTCGCCGGGAACTTCGACGGGGTGAAGCCCGATATCGGCAGGATGAGCGCGGGGTACGGAGTGTATCTTCGCGGCGACGGCACCGGACACTTCACTCCCGAGAGGGCAGAGGAGAGCGGCTTCTTTGTCCCGGGACAGGCGCGGGACATCCAACGCCTGCGTACGCCCAGCGGTATTGTCTACATTGTATCACGCAACAACGATCGGCCCCTCGTTTTCCGCGTTGGCGGAAAGAAGTGAGACCAGGGACGGGTCGGAAGAGTGGACGTTAGCTCTTTTCCCTAGTTACTGGGCGGGCGCTTGGTTTTGATGACGATTACGCCGTTGGCGCCGCGGACCCCATAGAATGAAGTGCCAACGGCGTCCTTGAGCACCTCGATCGAGGCTATGTCCTTTGGATTAATTCCCGTGAGGCTGCCATCCGGACCCGGCTCCACTGCCATTCCGTCGATTACGTACAGAGGCTCATTACTACTTGAGATAGAGGAGTTGCCACGAATGCGGATGGCGATGCTGCCGTCGGCGGTGTGCGAGATGTACACGCCGGGCACCTTGGCGGCGAGCGCTCGCTCGATCGACTCGGTAGGGCTGCGGTCGAGGTCTTCGGAGGTTACGATTGTGCCGCCACTGTTAGGGCTGGGGGCGGGGCCAATATTGGCGGCCGGATCTGGCAGCGCTGCATTCCCGGAGCTACAGCCGGAGATGAGCCCCATGAACAGAACGCACAAAGCTACGCGAGGCGTAAGTGACGCCATATGACGGTGGCGCAAGGCCAGGAGAACTGTAAATAAGATAGCAGCATTACGTATGCCCGCTATTGTTTGCTTCTCTTTGCCGACGCCGCCAAGGTTCGAACGGACACAGTAGCAGCGCTCCAATGGCTGATTCTCACAACGGAGACACGAGATGAAGATGTACGCCCTGAATTGGACCCGCAAAATGTCGTCGGCTGCTCTATTGATGACACTCGCCGCTGCTCCCGTGCTCGCCCAGGACACGCTGACCGTCGCCTCGCCCGATGGCCGTAATAAGGTGGGCGTCGCGGTCAACGAAGGGAAACTTTATTACATCCTCACGCGAGACGGGAAGTCGCTCATGCTTCCGTCGATGCTCGGGTTCGAGTTCAAGGGCGCACCACCGCTGCGCGACAGCCTTCGCCTCGCGGGATCCCGGCGCGCGTCGCACGATGAGACGTGGACACAGCCGTGGGGAGAGGTCGCGCGGGTGCGGGACCACCACAACGAGCTGAGAGTGTCGGTCGTCGAGACCGCGCCGCGGGCCAGGAGATTCGATTTCGTCGTGCGGGCGTTCAACGACGGCGTCGGATTCCGCTACGAATTTCCGGCGCAGCCCGGCCTCGCCGAATTCGTAATCTCCGACGAGCTGACGCAGTTCAACCTCGCCGACGACGCGAAGGCATGGTGGATACCGTCGAATCGCCCGAGACTCGACCGCTCGGAGATGCTGTACTCCTCGTCACCGGTAAGTGTCATCGACAGCATTCAGACTCCGCTCACGATGCAGACGCGCGACGGCAAGACGTTCATGGTGATCCATGAGGCCAATCTGGTGGACTACGCGCGAATGAATCTCGCCGGCCCGCGCATGGACAGACGGTTGCTACGCGTCGCGCTCGCGCCGTGGCAGAACGGGGACAAAGTGCGCGGCCATACGCCGTTCATGACGCCCTGGCGAACGATTCAGCTCGCCGACCGTGCGACCGATCTCTCGCCGTCAGTGCTCGGCCTGAATCTCAATCCGCCGAACGTGCTTTCAGACGTTAGCTGGATAAAGCCGATGAAGTACGTCGGCATCTGGTGGGGCATGCACATCAACACAATGACCTGGAACTCCGGACCGAAGCACGGCGCCACGACCGAGAACACCAAGCGCTACATCGACTTCGCCGCCGCGAACGGACTCGGCGGCGTGCTGGTTGAGGGGTGGAACATCGGGTGGGATGGGAACTGGATCAACAACGCCAACGCGTTCTCGTTCACGCAGTCTTACCCGGACTACGATCTGCCGGCGCTCGCGAAATACGCGCAGTCGAAGGGCGTGAAGATCATCGTCCACAACGAGACGTCCGGCGGAGTCGTGAACTACGAGCGGCAGATGGAAGCCGCGTTTGCGATGTACCATTCGCTGGGTCTCGACGCGATCAAGTCGGGGTACGTCACCGACACGACGCCCGAGGGCAACTCGCACCACTCGCAGTTCATGGTAAGGCACTATCGGAAGGTGGTCGAGACGGCGGCCAAGTACCACATAATGATGGATGTCCACGAGCCGATACACGACACGGGTGAGCGGCGGACGTATCCGAACATGATGAGCAGGGAAGGCGCGCGCGGGCAGGAGTACAACGCGTGGGGCGGAGAGGGCGGCAATCCTCCCGAGCACGAGACGAATCTCTACTTCACGCGGCTGCTCGCGGGCCCGATGGATTTCACTCCGGGCGTCTTCGACCTGCTGATCAACCGCGGTACCGGGCGAGACCGGCGTCCCGAGGAGTCGCATCCGCGGACGACGCTCGCGAAGCAGCTGGCGCTTTACGTGGTGATCTACTCGCCGCTCCAGATGGCGGCGGATCTGCCGGAGAACTACGTCGGCAAGCCCGCGTTCCAGTTCATCCGCGATGTCGCGGTCGACTGGGAGACGAGCAAGACGCTCGACGGCAAGATCGGCGACTACGTGATCGTCGCGCGTAAGGCGAAGAATAGCGACGACTGGTTCCTTGGCGCGATCACCGACGAAGAGGGCCGGACGTTCAGCGTCCCGCTCAACTTCCTGACGCCGGGGCGCAGGTACGTTGCCGAGATATACGCGGATGGCCCGGGGGCGAATTGGGCGACTAATCCGTTGCCGGTCAGTATCTCGAAACGGAATGTCGATTCGAGGACCAGTCTGAGTGTCGTGCTGGCGCCGGGTGGGGGGCAGGCGGTACGGATTACTCCGGCCAAGTAGGGCGCCTGCACCTGACGACTGCAAACACAGGGGAACGCTACACGCTGCCGGCTGATCGCTCCCGGCTTCTGGCAGCCGGCTTTACTACGTCAGACATTCCTGGCACTGATCGCGGACAATCAACTGGAGGGTTTTCCGCGTTAGCCGATGGATGTGCCGAGGTTTGCAGCCGGCAGCGATCAGCCGGCAGCGATCAGCCGGCAGCGTGTAGTGTTCAGTTTCGAGCCAAGCGAACAGCTGTCGTTGTCGCATCAGCGCTAGCATTTCTGCTGGCGAGTTGCGAACGCAACAAGACCGCTCCCGCCGCGCCCCCTCTTTTCGAGCTACTTAAGCCTGAATCGACGGGCATCACCTTCGCCAATAGTCTTCCCGAAAAACCCGACTTCAACGTCCTGAACTACCTCTACTACTACAACGGCGCGGGGGTCGCCGTCGGCGACATCGATGGCGATGGCTTGCCGGATCTCTACTTCACCTCCAACCTCGGCCCCAACAAGCTCTATCGGAACAAGGGCAACTATCAGTTCGAGGACGTAACCGCCAAAGCCGGAGTTGCGGACGCCGAAGGGTGGAAGACCGGCGTCACGATGGCGGACGTAAACGGCGACGGCAAAATCGACATCTACGTCTCGGGCGTCGACTATCTCACGGTGCACGGGCGCAACGTGCTGTACATCAACAACGGCGACGGGACCTTCACCGATCGCACCAGAGAGTACGGCCTCGAGCACGCGGGCTTTTCGACGCAGGCGCTTTTCTTCGACTACGACGGAGACGGCGATCTCGACATGTACCTGCTCGACCATTCCACTCACTCGCAGCGGACGACAGATGCGCAGGCACAGCGCGGGGCGACGAGCTCGCGCACGGGCGACCACCTGTTGAGAAACGATGGCAATCATTTTACCGACGCCACTGCCGCGGCCGGCCTGCACGACGGGGTCGATGGTTACGGGCTCGGAGTCGTCGCGAGCGACTTCAACGGCGATGGGTGCCCCGATCTCTACATCGCCAACGATTTCCAGGGCAATGACTACCTCTACATCAACAACTGCAACGGGACGTTCACCGAATCGATAACCAAAGCGACGGGGCACACGAGCATGTTCTCGATGGGTGTCGACGCCGCGGACTTCAACAACGACGGCCGCCCCGACATTATCTCCCTCGACATGCTTCCCGAGCGGGAGGACATCCTGAAAAGCTCGGCGACAGCCGAGGGCTTCGACCTTTACAACATGAGGCTCTCGGCTGGGTATCAGCCGCAGTTCGCGCGCAACGCTCTGCAGCTCAATCGCGGCAAGGGAAAGTTCAGCGAGATCGGATATCTGGCAGGCGTCGCGGCCACCGATTGGAGCTGGTCGCCGTTGTTCGCCGATCTGGACAACGATGGTCGCAAGGATCTGTTCATCACCAACGGCATTTTTCGGCGCCCGAACGACATGGACTATATCAGCTATGTCGGTCAGGAGGCGGTCCAGGCATCACTCGGCGACACAATCACCCGGGCCAATCTGAAGATCCTGCAGAAGATGCCGCAGGTTGCGCTGCGGAAGTACGCGTACCGCAACAACGGGAATCTCACGTTCACGGATATGGCGGAGTCCTGGGGCCTGGGACAGCTTGGTTTCTCGAATGGCGCCGTGTATGCGGATCTCAATAACAGCGGAAGCCTCGATCTGGTGGTGAACAACATCAACCAGCCGGCATCGATCTACAGAAATCATTCGCGCGAGATAAACGGAAATTCATATCTGACCGTTGCTCTTCGCGGATCAGGAAAGAATACGGCCGGCATTGGCACCAAGGTCATCGTCAAAGACAAGGGAACGACGCAGATGCTGGAGCAGTCGCCAACGCGCGGCTTCGAGTCGTCCGTCGACCAGCGTCTGCACTTCGGACTCGGCAAAGCGATCAGGATCGACTCACTCACGGTGATCTGGCCCGACCGGCGGTACCAGGTGCTGACTGACGTCCCGACCAACCGGACACTCACGCTCTCGCAGGAGGACGCGCGCGGCAAGTACGCCTACCAGCGGCCTGCGCCGCTGGGACTCTTCGCGGATGTGACCGACCAGGTCGGTGTCGACTTCAAGCACGAGGAAGATCCGTTTCAGGATTACAACCGCGAGCCGCTGATGCCGCACGTGTTGTCGACGGAAGGACCTCGACTGGCGGTCGGAGACGTCAACGGCGATGGGCTGGACGATTTCTACGTTGGCGGCGCGAAGTGGCACCCGGGAAGGCTCTTTTTCCAGCGCCCCGATGGAAAGTTTCGCGTCAGCGTTCAACCTTCGATTGCCGCCGACAGTCTGTCCGAGGATGTGGGCGCGAGTTTCCTCGACGCGAACGGCGACGGCCATCTCGATTTGCTGGTGGTGAGTGGCGGCAACGAGTTCTGGGGCAACGCTGATGCGCTGCGGCCGAGGCTGTACCTGAATGACGGAAAGGGAAACCTGGAGCGGGCGAGAGCGGCGCTGCCGGACATCTTCGAGAATGGGTCGTGTGTCGCGGTCGGAGATTTCAACGGCGACGGTCGCCCCGATCTCTTCATCGGCAGCAGAGTGGTGTCGCGGCAATACGGCATCATCCCAAAGAGCCACCTGCTGGAGAATGACGGGAACGGACGCTTTACCGATGTTACGGTGGAGAAGGCACCGCAGCTGTCCGAAGCGGGGATGGTGTCGTCGGCGACCTGGATCGACTATGACCACGATGGCAAGCTCGACCTCGTCGTCGTCGGAGAGTGGATGCCGGTGCGCGTATTCCGTCAGGAGAACGGCAAGCTCGCCGATCGCACGAAGGAGGCTCGGCTGGCCGGAACGAGCGGATGGTGGAACAGCGTTGAGGCCGTAGATCTCCGCGGCAATGGCCGTCAGGATCTCGTGCTCGGCAATCTCGGGCTCAACTCGTTTCTGCGCGCATCGCCAACGGAGCCGGCGCGTCTTTACGTCAACGATTTCTCGCACAGCGGCGGCGAAAATCTAGACCAGATACTTACCTCCTACAGGAATGGAGTGAGCTATCCACTCGCGGGTCGGGATGAGCTGGTGAAAAAGATTCCCGCGCTGAGCAGCAAGTATCCATCGTACAAGGATTTCGGGGCCAGCCGGATCGAGGACATCTTCCCCGCGTCGGATTTGAAGAGCGCGCAGGTTCGCGAGGCGACGACATTCGCCAGCTCGATCGCGCTCAACAACGGGAACGGGACTTTCTCTCTTCAGCAGCTTCCCGTCGAGGCGCAGTTCGCGCCGATCTACGCGTCGCTGGCTGGCGATTTTGACGGGGACGGAAAGACGGATCTTCTGGTCGCCGGAAATTTGTACGGGGTCACACCGAGTATCGGTCGGTACGACGCGAGTTATGGCTTGATGCTGCTCGGCGATGGAACGGGGAAGTTCTCGCCGGTCGACATGGAGCAGAGCAATCTTATGATCGAGGGGCAGGTGCGAGATTTGAAGTCCCTGCGTGGCGCCAGAGGGGAGCAGATGATCGTCGTCGCGAAAAACAATGATCGGGCCCGTGTGGTCCGGGCGTCGCGTGCGGCGCGGCCTGGAATTAAGAACCACAACTGAACACTACACGCTGCCCGCTGATCCTTGCCCGCTACACGCTACCGGCTACCGCGTCGAAGCGCACGGGACGATGGCCACTGACAACCACTGGCCAACTAACAACTCAAGACCGTCCACTCAAGACTTGGATCCGTTGTAGGTGGGCGAGTAGTCAGTCGAGGGCAGCGACCTACCCGATCCGTAACCAGGGCCGGTCCGTGTGCGGCCACTCGAATCGATCTGGATGAAAGATGTGGGCGAGCAGCTCGATCCCCTCCGCCACCCGAGGTCCAGGCCGTGCGAAGTAGGCATTGGCGTCCACCGCGTAGACACTCGCGGAAGTATTTCGCGGCAGCCGGCTCGCGACCGCAATCGCCTCCTTCACCCCGTACCCGCACGGCGCCACGATTAGAATCTCGGGCAAAAAAGCCTCAACGTCGTCCCATGTGATCCGCCGCGAATCACCGCCCGGCTGACCGAGTGGATCATAGCCCCCGGCAGCGGTAACCATCTCGGGGACCCAATGTCCGCCGCAGAATAGCGGTTCCGTCCACTCGAGAAACGCAACGCGCCGCGGTTGCACGCCAGCAATAGCCTCGCTCACTCTTTGGATCCGTTCTCGGCCGTCTTGAACGAGTAGCATGGCCGCATCAGTTCTGCCCGTTGCCTCTCCGATCGCCAGAATGTTCTCCTCGATCTCCGCGAAATTGCGCGGCGTTAGCGAGAGCACCTGCGGAGGCTTCGCCAAATCGCGCAGTGCGCGGCTCAGCTCGTTTCCGGATGGCGCACACACCTGACACAGGTCCTGCGTGAACACGATATCTGGGCT
>JBBQAV010000059.1:0-16006 GCA_038316775.1 Gemmatimonadales bacterium
GAGGATCTTGCCGATCGGATGAATCGCAAATTGGTCGATACGCTTTGGGATGCCAAACTGAACTACCTGATCAGCTATTACGCTGACGGAAAAGAAGATCGCCATATCTACATGGGATCTCTGCTGGCCTCACATTTCAACGTGCTGGATGAAGAGAAAAATCTGAAGCTGATAACAACGGCAAAAGAGCAGTTACTGGATGACAAATTGGGCATATACACGCTGTACCCGATGGATCTGCATCTGCTGGCTGACTACATGAAATTTGCCGGCGACGAAGCCGGCGCTCCCTATCACTATGCCAACGGTGGAATCTGGCCTCACGGGAATGCGTGGTACGCTCTCGGATTGATCAGCAACGGATTGAACGAGGATGCTTTCGCATTCATCAACAGAACCATGACGTTGAATGGAATAATCAATAGTCCCAACGGGCAACCTGCTTTATATGAGTACAGAGTAAGTGATAAGAACGATCCGGCGGTCTACGGCAGGATCGACAAGCCTCAGTTCTTGTGGGCCGGCGGATGGTACCTCTACACCTTGTACAATTTGGTCGGACTGAGAGAAAACGAATGGAATCTCTCGTTCAGCCCATTCATTCCTGGGGAAATGGATTCCGTAGAGCTGACCACCATTGTCAAAGGAAACCCTGTCATTGTCGATATCAGAGGAGAGGGGAGCACACTATCCTCGATCTCATTCGATGGAAGGGAGATTCCATCCGCTGTCATTCCAATCGATATCGATCACTTGAGAAAGATTGCCTTGAGATTGGGGAATCCCAAAACGCCTTACCTGAATTCAGCCAATGCTTTGGTGATTTCTCCAGTGTACCACAGGGAAACAAAGACGCTTGAATTCGATCTGGAATCCTTTGTAGGTCACCTCATCGAATTACAAGTTTTATCCCCAACAGCAAGTCAAAGTATTCTTGTAAATGGAGGCCGTATCAGCAGTGGGATTACCGAATCCAGAAAGAACAATACGTACAGAATAAACCTGCGGCACATCTCTACCTTGAGGCGAAATCATTATTCGTTCACGTTCAAGTGAGATTGAAGCGTAACTGGTACCGGCCTAACTGCTCCTGAGAGTCGATGCGAGAATGACCATCGAGATCGGACAAGTCGAAGCAATCTTCCGATATCCGGTGAAATCCATGGCCGGCGAACGAGTCGAAGTCGCCAACATGGGCTGGCACGGAATCGACGGCGACAGGCGTCTTGCACTCCGACGCACTGAGGACCGAAGCGACTTTCCCTGGCTGAGTGCAACCAAGCTGCCCGAGCTGCTTCTGTTTACTCCGCTCCGGCATGAAGACGGCGTCCAGGGGGATCTTCCTACGCACGTCCGGACGCCGGAAGGCAAGGAGATGGCGGTCTTCGACCCGGAATTGGCCGCGGAGATCGAGCATCGCCATGGGGCTCCTGTCCAGATGATGCACATGCGTTCCGGAATCTTCGACGAGGCGAGCGTCTCCGTGATCGCCGCGGACACCATCCGGGAGATTGGAAGGTTGGCCGGGAGAGATCTGGACGTGCGACGATTTCGCCCGAACATCGTGGTTCGTCTGCTGCGACCAAACGCCTTCGAGGAGGACAAGTGGGTAGGAGGCGTCCTCTTGTTCGGCGAGCCGGGCGAGGGACCGCGCGTAAGCGTCACGATGCGCGATGTTCGTTGCTCGATGGTCAACTATGATCCGGACTCGGGACGTTCCGCTCCGGAGGTGCTGAAGTCGATTGTTCGTAAGAATCAGAACACCGCGGGAGTTTACGGCACCGTCATTCGCACCGGTCGATTGGCTATCGGACAGACCGTCCGTCTTCAGGAGTAGGGGACGGTGCGATGTTCGCCGCGCGGTGTTGCTCGCCCAACAGTTGTAGCTCGCTCCAGAATGCGATGACGAGACGCGCGTAGCTCTGCAAGGTGCGGGGTGCATCGCTGGAACGGACTGAGGACGACGTCGCGCCCATGGGTCAACCTCGTCGCTGGCGGAGGGAAGCGTCGAAATGAGGACGCCTCCGCCCGGCGCCACGCAACGATGAAGCTGAGAAGGAGGTATTGAATGATTCTCGCTTCGTGAGCACTCTTTGCTATGGTTTCCGACAACCCTCGACGAGTATACTCATGGAACGACGTGAATTCCTCGCGGCGACCGCCGTTATCGGCCTGTCACCGCTGACCCACCTCGACGCACTCGGCCGGTCCGGGGCGCGTCAGTACTTCGAGCTGCGCCGGTACCATCTACTCCCCGGCGCCAAGCAGCGCGCATTCATCAACTTCGTCGGCGACGTCGCGATCCCCGCGATGAACCGCGCCGGGATCGCTCGGGTCGGGGCGTTCACTGTCGAATACGGCGAGAACGCGCCGTCGCTTACGTTGGTTCTCACGCACCCGACGCTCGATTCGGTCGTGACGCTACGCGAGCGGCTCGCGAGTGACACGGTGTACGTCCGCGCCGGTGCCGCCATCCTCGACGCTCCGATGTCCGACCCCGCCTTCGTGCGAGTTGAGAGCACGCTGCTGCGCGCGTTCGACGCCATGCCGGCACTGGAACCCGCAACCGCCGCCGGGACGCCCACACCGCGCATCGTCGAACTCCGGACCTATGAGAGTCACAGTGATCGCGCCGCACTCAACAAACTCAAGATGTTCAACGCGGGCGAGGTGCCAATCTTTCGTAGGGCCGGCCTGACTCCAGTGTTTTTCGGCGAGACAGTCATTGGTGCGAAAATGCCGAGCCTTACCTACATGCTCGGCTTCACCGACATGGCGGCACGCGACGCAGCGTGGGCTTCGTTCGGCCGCGATCCTGAGTGGAAGTCTTTGTCCGTCGACCCCCAGTATAGCGACAACGTCTCAGCCATCACGGACATCATTCTCCGGCCTATGCCCTATTCGCAGATCTGAGCTGGGACGCGAAACGCACATTGTCCGCATATTTCCATTCTCTCAAATTCATCGGCCATGAAAATCGATCGCCGCAGCTTCCTGGTAGCGTCGTCCTCGGCGTTGGTGTTGGGGAAAACCAACCTCTCGCCGGCGGCACATGAGCAGCCGTCCGAGACTCCCGAGCCCCCCGAGTTGGGCGGCAGAATCGAAGGCAGCTCGATCGCGGTCTACACCACCGCGGACAAAACCGATTACCGCCTCTCTGCGACCGACAACCTGACGTTCAAGCATCTGGGTCAGCCGCTCGAGACCCAGATCTGTGTCTTCGTCGATCCATCGAAGAGATCGCAAACGATCTTAGGGATAGGCGGAGCACTGACGGATGCCTCCGCCGAGACATTCGCGAAACTGCCGTCAGCCAAACAGCGCGAGGTTCTGGACGCCTACTTCGATCCCCACAAAGGCATCGGCTACACGATCGGAAGAACCAACATTCACAGCTGCGATTTTTCGTCCGCCAGCTACGCCTATGTCAACGAAGGCGACAAGGAGCTCAAGTCCTTCAGCGTCGAGCACGACAAGCAATTCCGCATTCCATTCATCAAACAGGCGATGGCCGCGGCCGGCGGAAAGCTCACTCTCTACGCCAGCCCCTGGAGTCCACCGGCATTCATGAAGACGAACAACGACATGCTTCATGGCGGAAAACTCAAGCCGGAGTTCTATCAATCGTGGGCCAACTACTACACGAAGTTCATCAAGGCTTACGAGAGAGAAGGAATCCCGATCTGGGGGATCACGATTCAGAATGAGCCCATGGCGACGCAGACATGGGAGAGCTGCATCTACTCCGCGGAAGACGAAAGAGACTTCCTGAAGAACTACCTCGGCCCGACGATGAGAAAGGAAGGGCTGGGTGACAAGAAGATCATCGCCTGGGATCACAACCGCGACCTGATCTACCAGCGCGTCAGCACAATTCTCGAGGATCCTGCCGCGGCCCGTTACGTCTGGGGCATCGGATTCCACTGGTACGAGCCATGGAGTGGTGGCGACATGATGTTCGACAACGTCAAGCTCGTGCGCGAGACATTCCCGGATAAGAAGCTTCTCTTCACCGAAGGAACTGTCGATTCCTTTAAGCCACTGGAGATTGGCGCCTGGAGACTGGGTGAGTATTACGGGCGCTCGATGATAAATGACTTCAACAGTGGCGCGATCGGCTGGACGGACTGGAACGTATTGCTGGACGAGCAGGGCGGGCCGAATCACGTCGGCAATTTTTGCTTCGCCCCGATTCACGCGGACACGAAGACCGGTGCGCTGACCTACACCAATTCGTATTACTACATCGGGCACTTCTCGAAGTTCGTCCGTCCGGGGGCAAGGAGAATCGCCTGCTCGCCGAGCAGAAGTGCGTTGCTTGCATCCGCCTTTATCAATCCGGACGGAAAGGTGTCGGTGGTCGTCATGAACAAAGGCGATCAGAAGGTTTCGTATTATCTATGGGTGGATGGCAACGCCGCGGAAGTCAGCAGCTTGCCGCATTCCATTCAGACGCTCGTTTTCTGAGCGAGCCTCATCCTTGCGGATCGTCCAGAAGTGGTCGCGGTTGAACTGATGTTAGATGGACAAAGGGAATTCGAGGATAGCATCACCCGGCGGACCTGATCAGCTAACCATGCGTTTCGGCGAATCCCGGGACGATTGGCGCGATTTCTCTTGCGTGTTTTCCCGATCGACCCCTATTTAGTCTGGCTCCGGCCGACCGGATCGGCCGCCTCCAATCCCACTCAGGGAGGACCAATGCACGCCCGTTCGACTCGCCTCATCGCGGCCCTCGCAAGTCTGGTTTTCGTTCCTTTGGCCGCACGATCACAGAGCGATCCCGCACTCAAGCTCGGTACGACAAACTCTACCGCTGCGTCGGAATTCCGCGCCGGCGTCGGCGACCAGCAGAACCTCTCCTTCGAGTCTGCGCCGGCCCACTTCAAGGCAGCTGTCGACGCCGATCCGAATTTCGGACTGGCGCGCGTACTCTACGCTAGCGGGGGACTCACAGGAGCACAGCAGGAGACTGAGCTCAATCGCGGAGTCGCCGATGCGGCGCGCGCATCGGCCAACGAGCTGGTCCTCGCCGCCGCGTACCGTGAGGCAACGCTCGGCCACAACGATGCAGCGACGGCGCTCTTTCGCGCGGCATCACAGATGATGCCCAACGATCCACTCGTCGCGTGCCAGGCTTCCGGCGGTTTCTTCGCGCCGATCGCCGCGACCCGCCAGTTTGTCGCCAGTCATCCGACCTTTCCGCTCGGCTATAACACCCTCGCGTACCAGGAGTGGACCAGTGGCGATCGTGCTGCAGCACTGGCCGCGGCCAAGCGTCAGGTGGAAATCCTGCCGAACGCGCCCAACCCGCATGACACCTACGCTGAAATGTTGCAGTGGAAGGGGGATTTCGCCGGCGCAGCCATACACTACAAGCAGGCCACCACGGTACCACCGAAGTACCCCGAAGCCTACGCTGGGCTCGCAGAAGTTGCGGCACTGCAGGGACAGTACGACCAGGCGCGATCATATCTCAATCAGGCGATCGCCAACGCCTGGTTCCCGTCACAGAAGCTCGATTACATGCGTCAGATCGCCGGCACCTATGTGCTCCAGGGCGCACCGGCCAGCGATCTAACGAAGTCGCTCGAGGCGGCTCTCGCCGAAGCAAAGGCGCAGGGCGACGCGCGCAGCACCGCGGTGCTGTACTCCCAGCTTGCGACGGTGCAGGCCAACGCCGGCAATGCAAACGCCGCCCATCAATCCCTGGCCATGGCGCAGGCGGCGAGCCCGACCGTTCCGTGGAACGTCCATTACTTCGGCGCGATGGCGCACGGACTCATGAAACACTGGTCGCCCGCGAGTCAGGAGCTCGCGGCGCTCAAGGCGCAGGCAGCAGCCGATCCGTCCAGTGTTCCTCCAGCGTGGCTCGCCGCGCTCGAGGGGTACCAGCTGACGCAGCAGGGAAAGCCGGCCGATGCACTGAAGATCCTGATGGCGGCTGATACGAACAATGTCCTCGTCGCGAATCGCATCGCCGAGGCGCACGCGGCGCTTGGTCACCCGGCCGAAGCGACGGCCTGGAACAAGAGGGTCAACGCGAACTACGCGGTGGTGCTGGGCGATTTCACCAACGTCAATTCGCGGCGCAGGGCGAAGCTGGCGACGGCCAGCCGCTGAATTAATGCTCTGAAGCACCAGGCCTCTCCCGTTCCGGGAGAGGCCTGCTTTTAGTTCCGAGTAGTCGCGACAAGGTGTATCTGTACTGCGGATCTAGCTTGCGTGCGATCGCATCTCGGCGAGCTTGCCACCAATCCACGCGCACGGGATTGAGATGGCGGCGATTGCCAGAGCGTACCAGTGCGGCCCGATGGAAGGCTCGCGGTTCCACGTCGCGGCCGTACGCCTGGCGCGCGGCGGCTGATGCTATTGCGCGCGTCGCAGCAATGCACGCACCGGCCGCCAGTCGCCGTCGAGGCGCCAGGCAATCCGACCCCGCTCGTTCAAGATCATCACGGTTCCACCGTGTTCGATGTCGCCCGTCGTCTCGTTGCGTCGGCGCCCGATTCCGAGTGCGTCGAGCGCCCGGCCGACCTCGGCGACGCTGCCCGACAGCACACGGTCGAGGGGCGAGAGGCCCCACTCTGCCGCGATGGACGGCAAGCGGTCTGGCGTGTCGCGCCATGGATCCAGCGTGATCACCACCAGCGGTACATCGGGCCGGTTGGCCGTGCGTCGCGCGCTGCGCAGGTCGTGCACGATCGCGGGGCATACCGTCAGGCAATGGCCGAATGCAAATGTGAGCAATACGGTTCGTCCGCGAAAATCCGAGAACGACGTGGGCTGACCGTGCTGATCGATGAGCAGGACAGACGGTGCGTCGACATCGAGCCGCGTTGAAATACCGGTCGGCGCGGACCCGGGCGACCGGCCGACCGCCGACGCACGCGCCACCCGGGCTCCAAGCAATGCGATTCCGCCGAGCGAGAGCGCGATGCCAGCCACGATGGCAAGCCGCCACGCTGGACGTGCCAGGACTAACCGCAGATCCCGCTTCATCGAACGTCCCCACACGACGAACAGCACGCCAAGCATGCCGAGGGGCTCGCCGATGAGGAGAATCCATCCACCGGTATCAGGGAGCCCGCCACGCATCGATCCAAAGCAGGCGGCGCGTGTCCGCTCGAGCCACTCCGGCCCGGCGTCCCCCACCGGCCAAAGCGCGAGCGCCCACCACGCCGCCGTGATCGCGAGGATCAACAGCAGCGCGATGAGCGGCGCGCCGGGACGCCCGTCGCGCCGCGCGGCTACCCGATTCTCCACAGGAAACTGAGGAGCTTCCAATTGGTGAAGTAGTACAACATGAAGGCCAGGAAGAATACGCCGACCAGCACCAGCGTCCCTGGCGTCGGACCCCACATGCCGCGGCCCGGCGCGTGAAGCTGCTCGTTCAGCTCATCGGCGTTCGCGGGGTGCACCGGCGGGTTCGTGAGTCCCTGCGGAATACCGGCTACGGCCGTTCCGCGCGGGAAGTCCGTCACCGGCTCACCGAAGAATACCGATTTCACGGCGATGAGAATGAACGAGTACGCGCCCGCAACCGCGATGATGCCACCGATCCCCACCATCGCGAGGAAGAGGTCGACGGCCGGGCTGAACGGCACGTCGAAGGGCGCTTGCGAGAACGAGATGTCCCAGTGCCGCCGTGGCACGCCGAAGCTGCCGGCGAACGTCATTCCTGTTTCGACGAGGAGCATGCCGCCTGCAAACAGGTAAGGCTGCACCTTCGCGAGGCTCCAGAAGGCGACCTTGCGCTGGAAGATGAGCGGAAGGAGGTAATACGTCGCTCCCATGAACGCCATCGCCGTACCGCTTACCACCGTCGCGTGGAAGTGTCCCGGAATGCGCAGCGTGTTGTGCGCGATGATGTTGATCTGCTCTGTGCCGATCGTCACGCCGGTGATGCCGCCGAAGAAGCCGAAGACCACCACCGACAGAATCAGCGAGGAGAAGCCTGGGTCTCCCCACGGCGCCTTGCGCAGCCATCCGAAGAGGCCGTCGGTGAAGCCGCGCAACCGCATGCCGAGCTCCATGCCCGCCGGCACCGTGAAGCCGTGCACCATCGACGCGAGCACCGCCATGTACATGAAGTACGACGTGTTCACGATTTTCCACGCCGGCCCGAACCCCGGATCGACGAGCAGATGGTGCGCCGACGCCATCGAGATGAACAGGATGTAGAGCACGAACGCCGAGCGGCTCACCTTCTCATTGAGCACCACGGCGCCCACGGTGAGCGCGCCGAGCATGTACCAGATGGCGACCATCGCCGCCACGTTGATCTGCTGCGCCGAGTGGCCGAGCGCCCACCAGAGCAGACGGTAGATCTGCGGATTGACGCTGTCGATGAGTCCCACCGACCAGAGGAAGGTAGGGATGTAGACCATCGCGCCGTGCAGCAGGGTGATCACGGCGATAATCGCCGCCGTCATCGCGCCGTATACCACGAGCGGCATCGACCCGGTGTATGTCTTCTCGCGCTTCGCGATGGTCAGCGTGGCGAAGAATTGTCCGACGACGCCGAGCGCTCCGACTGCGAAGAGGATGATCCCGAGATAGAACAGGGGGTGCGCCTTGAGCGGCGGATAGGAGGTGTAAAGCACGTCCGCCCGTCCGCTCCACTGCATCGCCTCCACCATCAACGAGCCGGCGAGCATCAACCCGAAGTTGAACCAACCATACTTCGGCGCGGCGGGCCGTGCATTGAGCAGCACCGTGCAGGCGAACCATAGCACGGCCATCTCGAAGAAGATGATGAAAAAGATGAGCATGTTCATGCCGTGCACACCCAGGATGCGGTAGTACCACACCGCCGGCAGCAGGTGCACGGCCTGCCAGCGTGTGAGCGCGAGCAGGAGCGCCGCGGTGGCACCGACGAGCAGCGCGACCACCGCGACCACCGCATTGACCTTGATCAGACTTTGGGCCTTGAGGTTGATCGTACGACCCGTCGCGGGACAGACGCGGTAAGCGCTGACGGCTGGTGCGCCGAAGTTCGTCGTGGGGATCGGGATGGCGGTCACTGGGCACCTGCTTGCCGAATGTGGGCGTCGCGATTATCGGCGACGGAGCGGCCCGTCGAGTCCACCACGATCACGCGGCCGACCATCGTGTGGTGACCGATGCCGCAGAACTCGTTGCAGATGATGCGGAAGTCGCCGGCCGACGTCGGGGTCACGCGCAACGCATAGTCGAAGGTCGGCACGACGGCGAAGTTGACGTTGAGCGGGTAGAGCGAGAACCCGTGATTCACGTCGAGCGACGACAGGTGGAGCATGTACTCCTTGCCTTGCTCGAGCTTGAGGATCGGGTACCACTGAAAGGTGAGGCCGACGAGGTAGACGTCTGCTCCTGGCGGCGGCTGAACGATCGGCAGGCCGCGGTCCTCGCCGACCTTGTACTGCGCCGCGAATGCGACGGTACGCGCATAGTACGCCCTGGGGTCGACGCGCGTGCGCACGCCGGATGGATTCTGGCCGCCTTTCCAGTGCCAGAGCGGCATCATGGCGAAGAGCACGATGCACCAGGCGAAGGCGATCGACACCCAGACTTTCTCCGCCTTGTGCGCGGGCTTCCACCAAATGCCGGGCACCGCATCAAGCCCCGTGTGAACTTTGGTGAGCATCAGGACCTCTTAGGGAAGAGTGCCTTTCGGCATTGAAAGAATCTCCCACATGCCCCATGCGGTAAAAACACCGAGCATGATGAGCACGCCGAGAGCGAGGAGCAGGTACACGTTGTCGAAGAGCCGTTGCCCCAATGGGGGCTTCTCGGCGCCTTCGCTGGACTCACCGTTTGACGGATCCATGCGGCATCCTCCGGTTCGAGAGACGGGCGGAACGGATCACTTCGCGCGCGGCGTTGGTGGCCCGCGGGTTTTCGCTGAGCAGCGTGGCGATCGTCGTTTTGTTGAAGAACTCCTCGACGCTCGCGGCAATGCTGCTCCAGCGACGGTGGGCGGCGCAGGGATGCGCGTCGCCGCACGCGGGACGGCCGACGATACACCTGCGCTCGCTGAGGGGCTCGAATGGAGCGATGACGCGGGCGAGCGTTAGTCGCTCTGGCCGGTCAACCAATTGAAAACCGCCCGCCGGCCCGCGGCCCGATCGGAGGACGCCCGCTCGCGCGAGGGTGTGGAGGGTCTTGGAGAGGTAGTTGCGGGGGGCACCGAGGACGGCCGCGATCTCGTCGACGCGCACTGGTCCGTCGTCGGCGCTACCGGCGATGCAGAGGACAGCATACAGGGAGTTTTGCGCAGTGGTTGACAACCACATCGGGGCCCGCTCAAGAAGTTCTGGCAAACATCATGTCGACATGATAAACTTTTCGCAAGTCCAACTTTTGATCCAACTTTTGATGTGATGCGACTCCTGGAACGCGGCGCACGCCGCACTCTGACCGCGATCGACGCGGCGGCAAACCGCCTCTATGGGTGGGCGCTGAACCCGATCCACCAGACAGGGACAGTGGCGGTGGCCATGCTCCTCGTGCTCATCGTCACGGGCCTCTACCTGCTGCTGTACTACCGTCTCGGGTCGCCCTCGGCGTCTGTCGCCCGCATCGCCGCCGACCCATGGCTCGGCGGGTGGGTCCGAAGTCTGCACCGGTACGCTTCAGACGTCTTCGTCATCGCGGCGGCGCTGCACATGCTGCGCATGTTCGCGCAGGCCCGAAGCTGGGGACCGCGGACGCTGGCCTGGGTGTCGGGGCTGGTGCTGTTCGGCTCGGGCCTCGTCTGTGCCTGGACCGGCTTCGTCATGGCTTGGGACAGCTTCGGCGAGCGGCTGGCGCGCGAGGGCGGCCGGCTGCTCGATGTGGTGCCGATTTTTTCAGAGCCGCTCAGCCGCATCTTCGCCGGCGACGGGCCGGTGCCGAGCGCGTTCTTCTTCGTGAATCTGTTCATCCACATAGCGTTGCCGTTGGCGATGGGCGCTGTGCTCTGGCTTCACGTCTCACGGCTCGCGCGTCCCACGCTGCTCCCACCCAAACCAGTGACGTGGGGCATCACCGTCGCGCTGACCGCGGCGGCAGTGGTGTGGCCGGCTGCGCTGGGTGATCCGGCAAACCCGTTCAGGCTCGCCGCGGAGACGCCGACCGATCTCGTCGTGGCATGGTGGCTGCCGCTGTCAGAGCGTGTCACCCCTGGCACGGCGTGGGGCGTGGGGCTCGCCCTTTCACTGGCGGCGTTGGGCGTACCGTGGTGGGCGCGGCGGCCCCGTCGAGAGAGATGGGCTCCCAGCGTCGTCGACTCGCGGCTGTGTACCGGGTGCAACCAGTGTCCCCAGGACTGCCCGTGGGAGGCGATCACGATGGTGGCGCGTGACGATGATCGCCCGACGCTCGTGGCGCGCGTCGACCCGGGACGGTGTGTGAGTTGCGGGATCTGCGCTGGATCGTGCGCGCCGATGGGCGTCGGTCCGCCAGGACGGACTGGACGCGATCAACTCGTCGCATTGCGCGAGCAAGTGCTGCCCAGGTTGGCCGAGGCCGACCGCACGCCGGTGGTCGCGGTGTGTTGCGCGCAGGCACCGGCGTCGCACGTGGCCGCGCTCCGCGCGCGCGGAGCGCATGTGCACGCCGTCTCGTGCGTGGGGAATCTGCATTCCGCGGTGATCGAACGCTTTCTGAAAGCGGGCGCGCCCGGCGTGATCGTCTGCGGCTGCCCGCCGCGCGACTGTGCGAGTCGCGAGGGTCCAAAGTGGCTGCACGAGCGCACGTTCAACGAGCGTGAGGCGGAGCTGCAGCCGCGCGTGGATCGCCAACGGGTCCGGCTGGCGACGCTCGCCGCCGGCGATCTGCGCGGATCAGTCGCGGCGTTTGACGCGTTCGCGCGCGACCTCGCTCTGCTCGAGCGGCCGGTTCGCGAATCCGATGAAGACCTCGACGCGGTGTGCGAGCCCGTGCCGCTGGGTGAGGTGGCATCTTGAGGGCGCCCGCGTCGCCGGCGCGGTGGCTGCTGGCGGGTACCGCCACGGCGGGCGCGCTGCTGCTGATCACGCGCGCGTCGGCGGTGCCGCTGCCGCTCAATGCCGGTGATTCAGCGCGGCTTCGCCTGTCGTGGAGCGCGCGGCCCGAGCGAATCGAAGTGTGCCGCACGGTGTCGGCCGAGGAGCTCGAGCATCTGGAGGAGCACATGCGCCAGCGCGTCGAATGCGACGGACGATTCGCGACCTACTCGCTCCGAGTCGAGGCTGACGGACGGCGCATCGAGGAAACCGTGGTGCGCGGCGCCGGCCTTCGCCACGACCGGCCGATTTTTCTGTTGCGCGACTTCGAGCTGCCGCCGGGCTCGCATCGGGTCCGTGTGACCTTTACGCGCCGGGAGCGAACCGACGACGACGCAGCGGCGTTCGCTCCCGTTGTTTCCGCGACCGGCGATACCGGTATCTACGCGGGCCGCGCCGAGCGAGAGGGCGTGGAGCACGCGCGGCGCGCGCGCGCTGCGATCCCCGCGCGCCTGGTGCTCGACACGCTGCTGACGTTTGCGCCCCATCGCGTCACGATCGTTACTTTCCATCCGGAGCGCCGGGCGCTGGAGCTTCTCGGCGAACCCGGGACTCGATGAGCGTCGAGGAACTACGTGACCCTAAACGAGGCGGACCCTAAACGAGGCAGACAATGAACGAACCAGTCACGACGAAGAACATCAATCGCCGACAATTCATCGAGTCCTCCGCCCTCGCCGCCGGCGCAACTATGTTCGCGCCGGCGATCCTGGAGGCTCTGGGTGTCGGGACGATGACTCCAGTGCGATATCCTGGTGCACAGGTTCCACTCTCCTCTTACGACGGGAAAGTGCGAGCCCTGCTCGCCAAGATGACCCTGGAGGAGAAGGTCGGCCAGATGACGCAGGCTGAGCAGGACGCCCTGAAAGATCCCAATGACATTCAAAAATATTTCCTGGGCTCACTCCTTAGCGGCGGAAGCTCGGACCCCAAGGCGGGCAACAGCCTCAACGCCTGGACTGATATGTACGATGGCTATCAGCAGCGCGCGATGCAGACCCGTCTGGGCATTCCTATACTCTACGGAGCAGACGGGGTGCACGGTCATAACAACGTGCTCGGCGCCGTGCTCTTTCCGCACAACATCGGCCTGGGCTGCACGCGCAATCCGAAGCTGGTCGAGAACGCGGGGCGGGTGACGTCGGAAGAAGTGCGCGCCACCGGCATCAATTGGACGTTTGCTCCCTGCGTCACGGTTGCGCGCGATGAAAGATGGGGCCGAACCTACGAAGGGTTTGGTGAATCCCCGGAACTCGTTCGCACACTGGGCGAGGCGGCCGTCAGGGGAATCCAGCGCAACGATCTGTCGAATCCTTTGAGCGTTCTCGCTTGCGCCAAGCACTACGTCGGCGACGGCGGCACGACTATCGGCACGGCTGATTTCCGTAATCCAAAGGGACAGCGGCTGCTCGACCAGGGCGATACGCGACTAAGTGAAGCGGATTTAAGAAGGATTCATTTGCAAGGCTACATCAGCACCGTCAAAGCCGGCGTCGGCTCCATCATGCCCTCATACAACAGCTGGAATGGAGTGAAGGTCTCGGGCAGCAGGAGACTGCTCACGGGCATCTTGAAACAGGAGCTGGGGTTCCAGGGATTCCTGATCTCCGATTACCGGGCCGTCAATCAGATAGCCGACAACTACAAGCAGGCAATCGGCATCTCGATCAACGCGGGGATGGACATGGTGATGGTGCCGATCGACTATCAACAGTTCTACGGTTTGCTGCTCGAGCTGGTCAAGGAAGAGAAGGTGCCCATGACGCGGATAGACGACGCGGTCACGCGCATCCTGCGAGTCAAATTCGCCATGGGGTTGATGGACAAGAGCCGATCCCCACTCGCAGACCGCAGTCTGCACAAGACCTTTGGCTCGGCGAAACATCGGCAGGTCGCGCGCGAATGCGTGCGCCAATCATTGGTGCTGCTCAAGAATGAGAAGCGAACCCTGCCTTTATCGAAGAAGCTCGCGCGCATTCATGTCGGAGGCAAAAGCGCCGACGATATCGGCGACCAATGCGGCGGCTGGACCATCGACTGGCAAGGGAAGAGCGGTGATGTCACTCCGGGCGGGACAACGATTCTCAAGGCCGTTCAAAAGGCCATTTCGCCGGCGACAAAGGTGACGTTCTCGAAGGATGGTAGCGGCGCTGCCGGCGCGGACGTCGGCATCGTGGTAATCGGCGAAACGCCATACGCCGAAGGCATGGGAGACAGGGACGACCTCTCGCTCGCCGAGGAAGATGTGACGGCGATCAACAACATGAAGCAGGCGGGCATTCCGGTCGTGGTCGTGCTCTTTTCCGGACGCCCGATGATCATCAATGACGCGCTGGGGCAGAGCGATGCTTTTGTCGCGGCCTGGTTGCCGGGAACGGAAGGGGAGGGTGTGACGGATGTGCTCTTCGGTGATTACAAGCCAACGGGCAAACTATCGGTTTCGTGGCCGCGGTCCATGGCGCAGATTCCGATTAACGCCGGCGATAAGAATTACGATCCGCTCTTCAAGTACGGTTTCGGATTGACCTTCGCTTAACCGCTTCTCGGAAGGCGACCCGACGCCGGAAACTGATTTGCTCCCGCGGGAGCTGTAGCGACGGGAACCACACCATTCTCGGAGGGCATCATGGTGCCTGCAAGTCGTACATTGCGAGACGGGCTTATGGTCGGCCTCATCGCTTATGCGTCCGTGGCGGTGTTCTACAGCGCCTTTGATCTGCTCGCGGCGCGCGGGACGCTGTACACAGTCGATCTTCTCGGCAAGGCCGTGTTCCGAGGACTGAGCGACCCTGGCGTCCTGCAGTTCCCGTCTCGGCCTGACATGACGGCGATCTTCTGGTATAACGCGTTGCATCTACTGATTGCACTGGCCATTGGGCTGATCGTGACGCGGCTTGTCGAGCATGCTGAGCGACATCCGTCGCAGGCGCATCTGGTCCTGTTCACGATTCTGGCGGGATTCATCGTCACGATCCTCGGGGTCGGTCTGCTGACGAACCCGATGCGCCCGGTCCTGCCGTGGTGGTCCATCGTTGTGGCCAACACGCTAGCCACCCTCCTGGCCGGCGCGTACCTGCTCCAGAAACGCCCGGGTCTATGGGGCCGCCTCGTTCCTTTCGCTGGCTGGTAGTCTTCGCTTGCAGTTGTTCTTTACTTTTCCAGGAGAGGGTCCTATCCTTTGCGCGTGACCAGACTCTCCCTTACCGCGACGTACTATTACGGCTTCTTCGGTTATAACCGATGGGGGCCCGAGTCGAGCGTGCGGTAAAACAAAGCAGGTAGTATCGCAGACAGACTCCGGGCCTCCGCAAAATCGCGGGGGCTTTTCGTTTTCGGAGCCCGCGAACGCAGCGCCCATTTCATTCAACCTCATGTCGGGGCACCATGTTGAAATCGAAACCGCCAAACACCAACGGCACCAGACCGAACGGGTCCGCTCGCGCGCACGCTCAGGGGCTGACGATGCGCGTCGCGTTTCAGGGCGACCGCGGCGCCTACGCCGAGAGCGCGATCGCGGAGATATGGCGGCATCCGGTCGAACAGATTCCGTCTCCGACATTCATCGGTGCGTTGAGGGCCGTGGAAGAGGGCGATGCCGATGCGTGCGTCATCCCCGTCGAGAACACGATCGTGGGGAGGGTGGATGCGGGATGGCAGGCTCTCGCCGCTTACCCCGAGATGCGGACCGTCGCCGAGGCGTTCGTTCCGGTGCGGCACTGCCTGCTCGCCCCGCAGGGCGCGACGCTCCAGGGATTGCGCACCGCGTCCAGTCATCCCGTCGCTCTCGCGCAGTGCAGCCGATTCTTCGAGAGCCACCCGTGGATCAAGCCCGGCAAGATGTTCGACACGGGCGGCGCCGCGCGCGAGATCGCCGAGCGCGGTGATCTTTCGCAGGGGGCAATCGCGAGTAGCGCGGCAGCGAAGCTTTATGGCCTGGCCGTGCTGGAAGAGGGAGTTCAGGATCGACGCGACAATCATACGCGATTCGTCGCGGTCGT
>JBBQAV010000060.1:0-15472 GCA_038316775.1 Gemmatimonadales bacterium
GGACGATGACGCTGGCTTTGCCGAAAACGGGCCTCGTCCCCAGCAACAGCGGCCAACTTTTTCTGGCTGACATAGGCATTCCCGCCGCGGTCTATGGCCGTTTGGGATTGAACTATACGTCACCCTTTCGCGATCGCTTCCACGCGCCACTGAGGTGGCGGTGAGCAGCTACGCGAAGTGATCGCCGCGACGCATCGCAACGTATAGATTCGGCGTTGAACGGACCCGGCACTCAATTCGTATCAGCAGACAGGTGAGGCACAATGGCCTGGATCAACGTCATCCCGAAAGAGCAGGCGTCGGCGGAGTTGACAGCGGCGTACGACCAAGTCCTCGCCGCTCGCGGACGCGTGTCAAACATTCTCGGCATCCACAGCGTGCACCCCGCTGCAATGCTCGCGCACGTTCACCTCTATACCGAGCTCATGTTCGGCGCCTCGGAAGTGACGCGCGCCGAGCGTGAGATGATCGCCGTCGCGGTTTCGGCGGTGAACGGGTGTCACTACTGAATACAGCATCACGGAGAGTCTCTCCGTCGGCTCACCGGGGACGGGTTGCTCCTCTCATCGCTCATTCGGGATCCCGCCGCGGCGGACTTGCCGCTTCGCGGACGCGCACTCGTTTCTTACGCGCTCAAGCTCACGCTACGCCCGGCTGAGATGACGGCAGACGACGTCCAGGCACTGAGAGACGCCGGCCTGCAAGATCGCGCCATTCATGATATGGCCGCCATAGTTGCGTATTTCAACTATGTGAATCGGGTGGCACTGGGATTGGGAGTCGAGCTCGAACGCTAGGAATCGCTTGCACGCGAGGACCGAGTAAAAGCAACGCCGCTTCGCCATGGCACGACCGCGCATCGGCGGTGCTTCAACGTCTGACGCGCGTCTCCGGACGAAACACCGCCCATGCAAACCAGAAGTAGTCTCCAGCCGCAATTCGCGTTAGCTGCTGTCCGTGCAGCGATCCGGCGACGGCTCGGCCGAGGATATCCCACGTCGAGCGCGTCTCGCGGTCGCGAAAGCGGCCTGGCGCAGCCGGGTCAAACGTCAATATCCGTCCGTTGAGCGCTCTGTCGAACACTCCCGTGGCGCCGACGTCCCGACCAGCCGATACCTGCCGCGCATCGACCGCGCTGGCTGCGCCCGGCGCCCACATGACGACGATGCTGCGCCCCGCGAGCACGTCGTTCACCACCCGGGCGTCCCGTAGCCGCGAGAATGGATAGGCCACGGACTCGGTACCCAGTTTCACCGCGACGACGCGTTCCATCGCCGGCAGACGCTCGTCCCGACTGACACGAAAGAATGCGGCGAGCGGTGAATTGCCCGGCGCATCGTATCCGGCGTACGGCGTCGTGCCGTATGGACGATCGTACCCCGTCTCCTGCGACAACACCTGGGCGGTTGGGTAAGCTGTCTCGACTGTTCCCCAGCTCACCATCGCTGAGGGAACGACCCGCAACGTGTCGCCGGCGAATTTACCGACAAGACCCTCCCCGGTGATTTGCTGCCACCAGGTCTCGGTCTGGCGGTCGTACATGACGAGATCAGAGTGCCGCACCCGGCCGGTCGTTCCGAAGTCGAGTATCCTTCCGCCGTGCTGCCGGTGGAAGGCGATCGCGGTGTTGCAGAGCGGGCAGAAGGTCAAAGTGATCGGCAGGTCAGCGATGCGATCGTTCACGATCTCGTGCCACAACAGAATGCGCAGCGGGTAGACTCGCGTGATTCCGCCGTATTGCACGACGAGGACCGGCTCGCGCTGATGGAGCCACTGGCCAGCCTGCCGCACGGTCACGAATCGCGGCCGATCGATGGCTGGAATCCCGTCCTTGGCCGGTCCGCCCGAAACGATCTCGGTGAGCGGGACGATGTGACGGGAGAAATCCGTGCGCCACACATCCTGGGCCGCGGCCGGGCGTCCCGCATAACCGGCGGCCGCGATGAGAGCGACCCTGGCAAGCCGTGCGACAGCGTGTGTCATCTGATAAGGAAAGTCCGGCAGGCGTTGTTCAGTTCCAGGTGGCCGTTGATCTCGCGACTTCGGGCGCGCGCTTACGCGGAACCAACGGACTGTCGCGCGAGTTGAGCATTTGAATGAATTGAACAGGAGCAAAGGACACGTGAATGAAAATATCCGAGACCGATACCTTGCCGCAGCGACGTTTGAGACATTCCTCGAGGGTGTCGAGGCGAACAGGGACTTATGGCACGCGGTCTCTCGCCGTGCGCGAGTACCGGCGGCGTTCGTGAACCGTGTACAGGCGACTCGACACCCATGGCATTTGCTCGTGCTCACGGAGGACTGGTGCGGTGACGCCGTGAACACGCTGCCGTTCATTGCGAAGCTCGCGGCCGCCGCACCGAATCTCGATCTTCGTGTGCTGAGTCGCGACGCGAATCCGGATCTCATGGATTCTCATCTATCGGGTGAAAGCCGCTCAATTCCGGTGGTGATACTCCTGGATGCGACGTTCGTGGAGCGAGGCTGGTGGGGTTCTCGACCGCGTGTCCTTCAGGAATGGGTGCTTCGCGATAGCGGGTCGATGGATAGGTTGCATCGTTACCGCGAGATTCGCCGCTGGTATGTTCAGGATGGCGCGATCACGACGTTCGAGGAGCTTACGACCCTGATCGAAGGTGCGGCGCGGCACGAGTTGGCCGCGTAGTCCAACACCGGCGCGTTCCGTGAGTCCCTCCCCCATGACCGCCTTCGTTCTGGCTGGCGGCGGAAGTCTTGGCGCGATCGAAGTCGGAATGCTGGACGCGCTGGTCAGCGAAGGCATTGCCGCCGATTTACTCGTCGGGGCTTCGGTCGGCGCCATCAATGCCGCGTACTTTGCTGCCGATCCGAGCCCTGAAGGCGTCCGGCGCCTGTCGGCCATTTGGCAGGGTCTCACCACCCGCGAAGTCTTCCCGTGGTCGTTGCTTCGCGGTGCGCAGGCGCTCGCTGGCTACCGCGACTCACTGCTCGATCCCGCACCGCTTGCTCGGCTGCTGCGCCGTCATTTACCCCTGCGGCGCCTCGAAAACACTCACATTCCTTGCGCGGTTGTTGCCACGGATGCGCTGAGCGGAAGCGAGGTCGTATTGACGAGTGGCGATTTGGTCGACGTTCTTCTCGCCAGCGCGGCGATCCCGGCGCTGTTCCCACCGGTCGAGCATCAGGGACAGTACCTGATGGATGGGGGAATTTCGAACAACACTCCCGTTTCGGCGGCGATCGCGCTCGGTGCGCAACGCATCGTCGTGCTGCCGACGGGCTTCTCGTGCGCGGCCTCGCGTCCGCCGAAGGGCGTGATCGCCACTGTGCTCCATGCGTTCAATGTGCTTGTGGCGCGGCAACTCTCCGCTGACATTGAACGATTTGCGGATCGCGCGGACGTGATCGTCGTGCCGCCACTCTGCCCGCTGGCGCTGTCGTCCTACGACTTCGCGCACGCCGCAGAGCTCATCGGACAAGCGAGAACGAGCACGCATGCGTGGATCAGGGCGGGTGGCATCAAGCGCCGTGGCCAGATTCCCGCCGCTCTTCTGCCGCACGGACACGCCATGAGCACACCGATGCCCGCTGCTTCAACGCCCGGCCCCGCGAGTCTCGGAGCCCGCTGGCAGCCCAACGCGGCCAAGCCCTGATCGCCAGCACAAAGTGTGATCGGCGGCGTGCAAAGATACTCTCTCGAAGTCAGCAGTCCGGAACTTTCGCCTTCCCATGGGAATTGACGTGACAGGAAGTCGCATTTTTTTAACAGCTGACATGGAGAGCAGATGCGTACCGTGATATTCAGTCTTGTCGCCGGTGCGGCGCTGACCGCACACGCCAGGGATCGGAGTGAGCCGGCGGGCGACACTCGAAGTACCACCACGGCGACGACCGCCGGCGCGCCGCGCGAGCGCGTCACGACGGTAAGGGGTGGCGGACCTGTGATTCAGATTCTGCCGGGACCGGATGCCGTCGCCGACAGCGCTGAGTCCGTCATCCGCAAGGCGCCCCCGGAGAAACAGAAAATGCTCCGCATGCTGGCGGCGAATGGTCCGTTCTCCGACAAGGTGGCGGTCGTGAATGGCAAGTTTCACGGGACGTTCTGGGATCGCGGCAACAGCGGTAATGATTCCGTTGCCGCGACCGCAACCTTCACCACTCAGGATGGCGCGCATTGGCGCGTAGTGATCGACCGCGTCGCGCCGCAGGACGAAGGACCGATGGACCCCCACTGGGGCGGCGTCGGCACCGACGTCACGTATCATGGCTCTACAGGGCTCGGACTTCCGCTCGTACCGACCGTGCGAGCCGCCGTGTCGTACTACGGTATGTCCAGCCTGTACCGCAACGGTAAGCTCGTGGACGGCGCCGCCGCTACGCATGTCATGCTCACGTCGCAAGCGCGTCACAAGGGCAATGGAAGCGATTTCGCGTACACGTGCTGGGATTGCACGAAGTACCCGGTCGAGCAGCTCCACCTTATGCTCATGCCGCCGATGGGAAAGATGTATCAGGTGCCCGGGGGGATCCTCCACGTCATGTGGCAGAAGAGCCAGGGCAGGACGCGCGCGTCACGGTAAAGGGGATTCCGCGCGTCGCGGGGAAAAAACGGCTTTCAAAACTGGAGTGATCGATGGCGAAGTTAACGGTGGTGTTGCTGGCCGACGCGGAAACGCACGAGCAGATGGGCCGCGGGGCGAATGCATTTGAGCTGGTGAAGGATGCCAGGCAGAAATGACCTCGACGTCGAGCTGATCCTCGACGGCGCTGGCACGCGCTGGGTGCGGGAGCGGGCGCAGCGATGATCCTGGCGTGCGACGTCGGCGGCACCAAGACTGATCTCGCGCTGTTCGAGTCGGACGGCACGACCTTGCGACAAGTGAGGCGGCAGATTTTCCGCAGCCAAGAGCACGGTGCTCTACACGAGATCGTCACCTTATTCGTGGGGCAGAGCCCGCCACGACTCGAGGCCGCCGGCTTTGGCGTCGCGGGTCCGGTGCACGCGGGTCATGCGAAGACGACCAATCTGCCGTGGACGGTGGACGGGGCGCGCCTCGCACGAGTGCTTGGGCTCGGCCGCGTCTCGCTTCTGAACGACGTCGAGGCGCAGGCCTGGTCTGCGCTCAGATTGACGGCGGGCGAGCAGCTGGCCCTGCAAGCGGGAACGCCAGACTCTGGCAACATCGCGGTCATCGCCGCGGGCACGGGACTCGGGTGCGCGGCGCTGATACGCGGCGACGGACCCGTCCGTTCACTCGGGAGCGAAGGTGGACACGCGGATTTCGCGCCGAGCGACGATGCGGAAATCGAGCTTCTTGGCTTTTTGCGGGGGCAGTACGGGCGTGTCAGCGTCGAGCGGGTGGTCTCGGGGCCCGGTCTTTTCAAGATCTACGAATTCCTCCGCGAGAAGGATCCCGGCGCGGAACCAGGCTGGCTCGCTGAGGCACTCCAAAAAGGGACCGATCCGACCGCAACGGTTGCCCGGGCCGCCCTCGATGGAACCTGTCCACTGGCCGAGAAGGCGGTGCTCTTTTTCCTCGGCTCTTACGGCGCGGAGGCCGGTAACTGGGCGCTTCGGACCCTGGCCGTCGGAGGCGTTTGGCTGGGCGGCGGCATCGCTCGCAAATTGTTCGTGGGGCGGTCGGGTACTTCAGATGCGTGGAGGAAACGTGCCCGCGAGGCGTTTCTCAATAGGTTTCGCGACAAAGGGAGATTGAGCCCGCTCCTCGAGGCAACCGCTGTCCAGGTGGTGATCAGCGATCAGGCCGCCCTCATGGGCGCGGCCTATTTCGCGTTCTCGGAGGTCGGAAACCAGTCCGCGAAATCTACGGAACGAAAGAACGAGAAGGAGCAGACATGCGAATCGGAATGATCGGCCTCGGACGAATGGGGGCCAACATGGTGCGGCGTCTCATCCAACGCGGGCATGAGGCGGTGGTTTTCGACCGCTCGGCAAAGGAGATCGAGGCGCTGGCTCGGGAAGGGGCCGAGGGCGCTCGGTCCTACTCCGATTTGGCTGCCCGTCTTCGAACTTCGGGGACTTCGCGCGTGGTGTGGTTGATGGTGCCCGCGGCAGTGGTCGACTCGGTGATCGCCGAGCTTCAGCCAGTCCTCGAACGTGGAGACATCATCGTCGACGGTGGAAACTCGTACTACGTCGATGACCTGCGGCGGGCCAGAGAGCTCGAAAAGCGCGGGCTTCATTACGTGGACGTCGGAACCAGCGGCGGGGTCCTCGGGCTGGAACGTGGCTACTGCCAGATGATCGGCGGCGAGGGTGAGGTGGTGGCAGCGCTCGGTCCCATCTTCGCGGCCCTTGCGCCGGCAAAGGAGTCCGCGCCTGAAACACCTGGGCGAAAGGGGAAAACCAGCACCGCGGAGCAAGGCTATCTGCACTGTGGGCCTTCGGGCGCGGGGCACTTCGTCAAGATGGTGCACAACGGAATTGAATACGGCCTCATGGCCGCGTACGCGGAGGGGCTGAGCATCTTGCGCCACGCCAACGTGGGGCGGCCCGAGCATCAGTCCGAGCAGAAGCACGATGCCGAGACCACCCCACTGCGCGACCCAGAGCACTACCAATACGACCTCGATATCGGTGAGATCGCGGAGCTGTGGCGCCGCGGCAGCGTGGTCTCCTCTTGGCTGCTCGACCTGACCGCGGGGGCGCTGTTTGGATCGTCCGATCTTGCCGGCTACGCCGGTCGGGTCTCTGACTCGGGCGAGGGGCGCTGGACCGTGAAGGCCGCCGTCGATGAGGCAGTTCCTGCACCGGTGCTCACGGCAGCTCTCTACCAACGGTTCTCTTCCCGCGGCGAGGCGGACTATGCCGACAAACTCCTCTCCGCGATGCGGGCTGCGTTCGGCGGCCACGGGGAGAGGCCATGAGTCGAGTGCGCTCGGGAGCTCTCGTCTTCTACGGAGCGACTGGCGATCTTGCATTCAAGAAGATCTTCCCGGCTCTGCAGCGGATGGTGAAGGCAGGCGTGCTCGACGCGCCGGTCATCGGCGTGGCGCGCGGTGGTTCGCTGGAAGAGCTGCAGGCGCGGGCGCGCGATAGCATCGAGCAACACGGCGGCGGGGTCGATCCCGAGGCGTTCCCGAAGCTCATGCGGCTCCTTCGTTATGTCGGGGGTGAATACGGGACACCGGCGACCTTCGATACGCTTCGGCGAGAGCTCGGGGATGCCGCGCATCCGCTCCACTACATGGCCATCCCCCAAGCGCTCTTCGAGGTGGTGATCGCTCAACTCGGTGGCACTGGCTGTGACACCAATGCACGCTTGGTCCTCGAGAAGCCATTCGGAACTGACCTCGCTTCCGCAAGACGTCTCAACGCGATCCTGCATCAGTGCTTCGACGAAGAGGCCATCTTCCGAATCGACCATTACCTCGGCAAGGATGCGGTACAGAATCTGGTTTTCTTCCGCTTCGCCAACACCTTCCTTGAGCCGATCTGGAACCGGCGCTACGTCGAGAACATTCAGATAACGATGGCCGAGCCCTTTGGCATCAAGGGACGCGGCGCCTTCTACGACCAGACCGGAGCCATCCGCGACGTGGTCCAGAACCACCTGCTGCAGGTGCTCTCCAACATCGCCATGGAACCACCACCGCGAAGTCAAGACACGGAGACGCTGCGCGATGAAAAGGTCAAGGTGCTCAAAGCCATCTCGCCGCTCGATGAAGCACGCGTGGTGCGGGGCCAATTCCGAGGCTACCGCGACGAGCCGGGCGTCGCACCGGGCTCCGCGACCGAGACCTTCGTCGCGCTCGAGCTGGCGGTCCAATCGTGGCGCTGGGATGGCGTGCCCTTCTACATCCGCGCAGGGAAGAAGCTTCCCGTATCGCTCACGGAGGTAGTGATCAAACTCCGCAGGCCACCGCCGATTGCAGGCGCGGAGCTCGTCTCGAACCATGTGCGGTTCCAACTCGGCCCAGACTTCCAGATCGGACTCGGAGCCACGGTACGCGAACCCGGTCATGAACAAGGCCACACGCTTGAGCTACTCGCGAGCCACGACCACGACGGAGCGGAGACCGATGCATACGCCGAGCTACTCGGTGATGCCATGCGGGGCGAGACTTTCCGCTTCGCCCGCCAAGACTATGTCGAAGAGGCATGGCGCATCGTCGACCCGGTGCTCCGAGGTCAAAAACCGATTGTCTACGAACCCGGCTCATGGGGCCCCGCCGAAGCGCAGACCCTGGTCCCGGGCGGCTGGGCGGAACCCGCGAGAGGGGGGTGAGAGATGTCTGATGCCGCCCCCACGCTCTGGCTCCTCCGGCACGGCGAAACCCCGTGGAGTCTGTCAGGGCAGCACACCGGCCGCACCGATATCGCGCTGACACCGCGTGGTGAAAAACAGGCCGGGGCGCTGCGGCAGCATCTTGGTGGTCGCCCGTTCGCACTGGTGCTGACGAGCCCGCTGCGTCGGGCGAGCGATACCTGCCGGCTGGCTGGCTATGGCGAGGTGGCGGTATCCGAGCCCAACTCCCAGGAGTGGGATTACGGGAAGTACGAAGGCAAGACCACCGCGGAAATCCGCGCCGCCTTGCTCTCGTGGAGCATCTGGAAAGACGGTGCATCGGGCGGAGAGAGCGTCAGCGACGTGGGCCGACGAGCAGACCGTGTGATCGAGCGGGTGCAGTCGGTGGGCGGCGACGTGGCGCTCTTCGCGCACGGCCATTTCCTGCGGGTCCTGGCCGCGCGTTGGCTCGATCTGCCGCCCAGCACCGGCGGTTCGCTGGCGCTCGATACGGCCTCGGTGAGCGTGCTCGGATTCGAGAGCGAGCGGCGCGTGATCCGCCACTGGAACGAGATCTGTCACCTCGAAGGCGCCCCATGAAGGAGAAGATGAGAGAGGAGATCTTGCCCGACGCGGAAGCGGTGGCACACCGTGCGGCGCAGGCCATTGCGGCCGCGGCTCGCAGCTCCGTCGAGGCGCGAGGGCGATTTCTTTTCGCCACCAGCGGCGGAACCGGTGGCCCTGATGATTGAGAACTACCGCTCGGGGCTGCTCTGGCGCCTGATGCGCGAGTGTCCCGTCATCGTGACCGGGCTCCGCCGCGCGGGATTCGGCAAGGGGTGGCTGGGATCGAGCAACCGATGAACGAGGCCGACCGCACCGAAATGGTGCACGAATCCTGGCACTGGATTGCCGTCATTCTCATCACGTTCGCCCTCCACTTCGCATGGGAGATGGCCCAGCACAACCTCTATCTACTGATGCATTCCATGCCGTTCTGGCGGGCGACAGCATTCTGCGCGAGAGCGACGGCCGGGGATCTCGTGATCACGACGATAGCGTTCTCGGCGGCGGCGATGTCGGGTGGACGGCATTGGCCGCTCCTCCGGCAGCGCCTCTCCCCGACCCTGATCTTCCTTACCGTCGGCATTCTCCTCACTGTCGGATCTGAGATCTATGCCGTCTCGACCGGCAGGTGGGCTTACGACGAACGGATGCCGCAAATCTTCGGGATCGGATTATCGCCGCTGCTGCAATGGATTGTCATCCCGCTTCTGGAGATCGCCGCATTCGGGAAGATCTGGAGACGTGCTCGAATCGACCTGCTGGAACGCACACCGCGCGATCACGCTGCAACCGAGAGGAGCATAACGAATCGAAGGTAGGCGGCGGCGCGATCGATACGGTGCATGCCGGAGAATGCCATCAGGAGCTCGAACCAACACCTGAGCACCAAGACACGGAGGAGTTGATCTCATGCAAAGAATGACGGGAATGGGCGGCTGGATGTTGCTATGGGCAGTGATCGGCGTTCTACTGGTCATCTTCCTGATCGTCGCGATCGTGAAGATGGCTCAGAAGAAGTGAAGCTGGCGCCGCCGGCTTCAACACCGATGAACGAGACCGACCATACCGAGTCACGCGCCGCGCTGCTGCCGAACGACGCCTACGACGCCGAACTGCTGTCCAACGTGCGGCCGGCGGACTGGACGAACCCGCAAACCGCCCCCTGCTACAACCTCGTCGTCATCGGCGCCGGCACCGCCGGGCTGCTCACCGCGGCCGGCGCCGCCGCTCTTGGCGCCAGGATGGCGCTGGTGGAACGAAGCTTCCTGGGCGGCGATTGCCTGAACTTCGGCTGCGTACCTTCCTAGGCGCTCCTGCGCGCCGCGCATTTCTACACCGACCTCCACCAGGCGCCGAGATTCACCGGGGGCGCGCCGGTGCCCTCGGAAGCGAATTTCGCCGCGGCCATGGTGCGCATGCGCCGCCTCCGCGCCCGCATCGGCCACCACGACTCGGCCCAGCAGTTCCAAGCCCTGGGTGTCGACGTGTTCCTCGGCGACGCCGTGTTCGTCGATCACCGCACGGTGAAGGTCGCCGACGCCACGCTCAAGTTTACGAAGGCCGTCGTCGCCACCGGCACCCGCGCCGCCCGACCACCCGTCGATGGACTCGAAGCAGCCGGCTATTTGACCAACGAAACAGTCTTCAACTTGACCGAGCGCCCCCGGCGGCTGCTGGTGATCGGCGGCGGGCCCTTGGGCTGCGAGCTGGCCCAGGCCTTTGCGCGCCTGGGCTGCGAGGTGATCATCGCCGGCCGGGAACCCTACTTCCTCCCCGGCGAGGAGCGAGACGCCGCGAAGATCCTCGCCAACGCTCTGCGGAGAGACGGCATCGAGGTGCGGCTCAACACTGAGGTGGCGAGCGTCATCAAGGTGGACGGCGAGAAGCGCGCGCGCCTGGTGAACGACCACCATGAAGCGTGGGTCGCGGTCGAAAACCCGGATGGGGTGGCCCGAGGGGTGTCGTCACTGGAGGTTGACGGCGTGCGCCACGAGGCTTCGGCGGGTATCCCGCTCGCCGACGACGGGGAGAAACATCGAGTCCACGTCGTTCTTGGCGGGGCACCTCAGCGCGAGAGGAACGCGCCATGACGAGGCGCGCGAACGTCGTGGACGAACGCGACGGGCGTGCCGCTGGTCGCGCTGGATGTGCCGTCGGGCCTCGACGCCACGACCGGAACCGTGCCCGACATCGCGATCGCCGCGATTGTTCAATCAGCGGCTCAGCGCAACAGTTCGAAAACCTTTCTTAGAAGCCTTTGCCGACCCGGCGTCAGCGACCCGCGCCGCGCGGCGTCCGCTCCCCTTCGCAGCGCTTCCGCCTCGGTGGGATAGGGAAAGATCGTCTTTCCGAGTGCGGACACCCCCAGGCCATTGGCCATCGCTGCGGCCACGATCGCGATGATGTCGCCCGCCCGGTCCGCCACCATCGTCGCTGCCACAATTTTATTTCCGACGAGATGGAGGCGACAGAATCCGTCGTTGTCCCCCTCCAGCTTCGCCCGATCCACTTCCTGGAGGGGAACTGTGATCGAGCGGAGTCCCTTCACATTCGCTAACTGATCGGCGGACATCCCGACGTGAGCAAGCTCGGGTGAGGTGTATGTGCACCACGGTACCACCAGGCTGTCGATGCGCTGACGCCCGAAAAACAGAGCATTGCGAACGACCATCCGTGCGTGCGCATCCGCGACGTGGGTGAACTGGTAGCTCCCTGCCGCGTCCCCCACAGCATACACGGAGTGGTTACTCGTCCGCAGATGCTGATCCACGGTCACACCCTTCTTGTCGAAAATGATTTCGCCGCGCTCGAGATCGAGCCCCTGCGTATTCGGGGTTCTACCGCCCGCAACGAGAATAGAATCCCCACGCGCCTCTTCACCTCCGCGCAAACGAACGATGACATCAGTCCCGCTCCTCGAGACCGATTCCAGCTCGACTCGCGTGCGAACGTCTACCCCGTCGTCGGCGAGTGCACGAGCGACAACGGCGGCAGCATCTGCGTCATCCTTGGCGAGAATCCTCTCTCCCCGCTCGAGGATAGTGACGCCCGTCCCCAATCTCCGGAACGCTTGAGCCAACTCGCACCCTATTGGCCCGCCTCCTACCACGAGCAGATGGCGTGGTCGGGTTTGAAGATCGAAGATCGTCTCGTTAGTGAGAAACGGCGTCTCGCGAAGTCCCGCAATGGGAGGCACCGCCGGACTGCTCCCCGTAGCGATAACTGCGCGGCGGAATCTGAGCACCGCATCTCCGACCGCGATCTGATCGCCTGCCTTGAATCGGGCCTGCCCGAAAAACAGATCAACGCCCATTCCGCGGTAGCGCGCCGCGGCATCCACCGCCGAGATTTTCGCGCGTGTGCGCCGCATATGGTCCATCGCCTCGCCGAAGTCACCGTCACCCTGAGCTTGCGGTGCCCCGAACCTGCCTCCTCTCGCATCCGCCCACGCTCGGCTCGCGCGCAACAAGGCTTTGGACGGTACGCAGCCGACGTTGAGACAATCGCCTCCCATAAAGTGCCGCTCAATCAGTGCGACTCGAGCTCCAAGCGCCGCGGCGATGGCGGATGTCACGAGGCCGCCGGTGCCCGCGCCTATCACCACCAGGTCGTACTTGTCCTTGGGAACAGGATTCGTCCAATTCTCCGGCGAAACATTGGCACGCCATGCACGGTCGGCGTCGCTCGCGATGGATGGCAGCTCGCCCATGTCAGTTGGCCTGCTGCAACGGCTCGAGCTCACTTCGTGCAAGGCGTGCTACAAGGAGCGCCGCCACTATCGTCGCGACAACGCCGACTGCGATCAAGGTATAGTAGCCAGCCCCGTGTTGAACCGATTTCGAGATACCGGTCAGAGTTCCGGCCACCGTTCCGTAATAGACATACATCGCCGTCCCCGGGAGAATTGCAGCAGTGCCGAGTATGTAGTCCATCGTGGCGATGCCGGTGATCCCCAGCGCGTAGTTGAGGACGTTGTACGGGAGCACGGGTGAGAGTCGTAGCAATGCCACGAGTCGCACTCCGCCGCTCTTCGCGGCGCGATCGATGGCTTTGAACCGCTTGTCGGCGCGAAGTCGCCGCTCCACAAACGGCTTGACTGCGTAGCGGGCCATCAGGAACGACGCAATCGAGCCGAGCATCGCTCCGACGAAGCCGTAAATGAGTCCATGCACAAAACCAAACAGCGCTCCCGCGATCAAGGTGAGAATCGTTCCCGGAATCAGAAGGAGGTCAACGACGATGTACACAGCGACGAAAGCGACTGGTCCCCACGCTCCACGCGCCCGGACCCAGTCAGCGAAAGGCGCTGCATATGGGTCCAGGTAGTGGCGCGCAGTCCAGATGAACAAAGCCACCAATATTATTGCGATCGTCCAGCGAAGGATCGTGGATGCAGTTGGGCGATTCATCTTGGGTTGTTGCCGGAGGGGTGTATATAATAAAGACTCCGCGGCGAGCAACGGTTCCTGATACTCTATTCCAGTCTGACCGGCATCTACCAGGAACTCCCTAATGCTGGATTCAATCGCGCGGCCGCTGAAGAATCGACTGCTCCACCCCGTGACTTCGCGCCTTGCCGCTCGCGTACACCCAAACGCTATCACGCTGGCATCGGCGCTCTTCGGACTGCTCGCTGCGGTCGCCGTGTCCGAAGGCCGTTTTGCCCTGGGTCTTTTTGGATGGATGTTGAATCGGATTCTTGATGGGCTCGATGGGGCTGTCGCCAGAGAGGGAGGAAGGCAAACTGATTTCGGCGGGTACATCGACATCATCGCCGACTTCACGGTGTACTCGGCGATCCCCATCGGTGTCGCCATCCATTTTGCGACCGCCGAGTCGTGGCTCGCGACTTCGGTGATGCTCGCCACGTTCTATGTGAACTCTGCTTCCTGGATGTACCTGGCCGCATTGCTTGAGAAACGCTCGGCTGGCGCCGGTGAAACGGATGAAGAGACGAGCATCACGATGCCTGATGCACTGGTAGGCGGAACGGAAACGCTGTTGCTTTACACCTCGTTTTTAGCTTTCCCCGCGTTCGCGTCGCGCATTTTCTGGTTTACGGCGATCCTGACGGCGCTCTCGATTCTGCAGAGAATGGTATGGGCCTTACGATCCCTGTAAGGCGAGCGGCGACTGTGGCTCCATTCCCGGAACTATGAAACGCACCTCGGTCTTTATTAAAAGGAGGGACCGACCAAATAACGACAACTAAGACTCCAATTGATGCCATTCAGACTCAGATCGAAGACCGTTTGCCAACCGCTCGGTCTCCTCGCATGTATAGCAGCATCGATCGTCTCACCCTTTGCTTCACCTTCCGCGGCAGCACAGAACCCCGCCACTGTCTCGGGCATCGTACGCGAACGAGGTGGGAATCCTGTGCGGGGCACACTGGTTCTTGTCGACGGCTCATTCAGTGGTGTGGCAACGGATAGCGCAGGGCGCTTCGCAGTGGGAGTGCCGCCGGCCGGATCGGTGGACCTCAGATTCACCCACCCCGGCTACGAGGATGCGCGTATCCTCGTTCCGCCTACTCTCCCAGGGCAAGTTCGAAGCGAAGCCGTCACACTTATCCCTCTCATCTCGCTCACAGCCGTGAGCGTCGTCGCGGAACGCGTGCGACCGTTGCTGAATACGAAGGACGCGACGACCGGCGGAGCTGTCGAGAGGCGCGAGCTGGCGGCTCTCCCCACGGATGCGCGGAATCCGCTGACTCTCGCATTCACGGTGCCAGGTGTTTCACAGGCAACTGGTTTTTTTGGCGATGCCGCGCCTCTTTCTATTAATGCCGAGAACTCTCTTTACACCCAGTACACCGTTGACGGGCTCGACAACAACGAGGGATATCTCGGTGGTCCACGCGTCGAATTCCCGCTATCCGGAATCGAGCGATTCAGTGTACTCGCGAATACGTATCCCGCCGAATGGGGACGAAGCGCCAACGGCGTTGTGAATCTGGAAACGCGTGCCGGCTCCGACCGCTGGCGGGGTGAAAGCTTTTTTTACATCCGTCCCGGAATTCCTCTCGATGCGAAGCCGAAGTACGCGCCGTCGGGAGTAGATCCGAAAGGATTTCGCCGCCGGCAATTTGGAGCGACATTGGGCGGTCCGCTCCTTAAGGACAACACGTTCTGGTTCGGCACCGCCGAATATACTAGCGAGCAGGAAGATCGCATCGGTTCAACCGCGCGGACCAGATTTCTCGGAACCGAACTTCGACACACGCTGAAGATCTTTTCTCGCCTCGATCACGGGTGGACGCCGAATCAGACGACGACTCTTCGTCTCGCTGGGAGCGACGTGAGTCGAGAAGGGCAGGGCGGCGGTACTATCGTGCCGGAAGCCGACATCACGACGAGGCGGGTCGGAACGCTCGCTTCAATAGTCCACCTGAGCGCGTTAAGCGATGGACGCGGGAGCAACTCGGCATCGCTCCAGCTGGGTACCTTTCACTGGTACTTCCCACCGAGCAAGAGCGATTTCAACACGCCTCAGGTAACCGTGCTCGCCCGTGATTCTGTCACGACGGAAGCAGTGGTGGGCTCGAGCAATTTTGTCTTCGACGAGCGTGAAACGCAGCTGCAATTTCGGGATGTGCTGGAGTCCCGTCTCGGACGCGTACACACATTCCGGGCGGGTGTAGATCTGACTCGCGGCATGTTCCGGCTTTTCGC
>JBBQAV010000061.1:0-15452 GCA_038316775.1 Gemmatimonadales bacterium
TGCGGTGGATTCATCCTCGGGCTTGCGCGTCACCAGCTCAACCAAGATGAAGGACCCTCATCCTCGCCGAACGCGAGATTCGGCGAGCGTATCTGAACGTGCGGCAATCAGACCACACGACCCCGGAATGTTGGCAAAAGCGATCGTGGCGACGTCTGGGGTAAGGTTCAACGTGAAACGCGTCTGCCACTAAGTCGTTTCTGTGATAGAGAGCAGCGGCAGGGAATGTAGTCCGGGAATTAGCCCAAGTCCGCAGGAAAGTCCACTTCCGTTGACCGATAAAAATGATTGAGATCCCACCCCATACCATCGCGCAGCTGCTCTACCTCGTCCACACCGATCCCGAGGAATTGCAGGAGGCGCTGGGAGAGCTGCGCGCCGCCGACATCGCCGAGGCGCTCCGCGAGCTCCCGCCGGACGCCGCCGCGAAGGTGATGGCATCTCTGCCGTTCGACCTCGCGGTTCAGGTCTTCGACGAGCCCGAGCTGACCGGTCACCGCTGCGCCATCATCCAGCGCATCGACCATCAGAAGGTCGGCCCTCTAATCGAGGCAATGTCGTCCGACCAGCAGGCGGATTTGTTCAGAGAGGTACGTTCCGAAGACCGGCCCAGGCTTCTCTCCACCGTGAGCGAGTCGACGCGCGTTGCTCTCCAAAAGCTGCTGGAATATCCCCCGGAGTCGGCGGGCGGAATCATGACCACCGAATTCCTGAGCGTGCCAGCTGACTGGACTGTGCATCAGGCTTTGGTTCTCATCCGCGAGGTCGCCGGCAGAAAGGAGACAGTCTACGCGATCTACATCGTCGATCCCAACACCCAGGAGCTCGTGCATGTGGTATCGCTCCGAGAGCTGCTCACGGCCGATCGCGAGGACAACGTGCTCGATGTCGGCAACCGCCGTCCGCCTTTGACGGTCATCGCCGATATCGATCGGGAGGAAGCGGCTCGCCTGATCTCCAAGTACAACCTGCTCGCCATCCCTGTCATCGACGACATGCGACGAATGCTCGGCATCGTCACCGTCGACGATGTGATCGATGCGCTGACCGAAGAGTCAACCGAAGACGCGCAGCGCTTCGGAGGGATGGAAGCTCTCGACGCGCCTTACATGGAAATCGGCTTTGTGGAGATGATCAGGAAGCGCGCTGGCTGGCTTTGCGCGCTGTTCTTGAGCGAGATGCTGACAGCGACCGCAATGCAGCGTTTTCAGGGGGAAATCGAGAGAGCTGCGGTGCTCGCGATGTTCATTCCGCTCGTCATGAGCTCCGGCGGCAACTCCGGCTCACAGGCGACGTCACTGGTGATCCGGGCGCTGGCGCTTCAGGAGCTCAAGCTTCGCGACTGGTGGAGGATCGCTTTCCGCGAGCTTCCAACCGGTCTCGTGCTCGGCTCGATCCTCGGCGTGATCGGGTTCACGCGAATCGTGATCTGGCAGAACGTGGGCATCTTCAGCTACGGCCCGCACTACATGCTGCTCGCCATCGCCATCGGTTTTTCGCTGGTCGGCATCGTCGCCTTCGGATCACTCGCGGGATCGATGCTTCCATTCCTGCTGAAACGCCTCGGCTTCGATCCCGCGAGCGCATCGGCTCCATTCGTCGCGACGCTGGTCGATGTCACCGGACTCGTGATCTACTTCTCGGTGGCGTACCTGGTGCTGCACGGGACCCTGTTGTAACCGGAACAGCAACTGAACAATACCGGCCCGGAGCCGCCGGCGGGCCTGCTGATGGCCCCGGGCAGGTTGTGTTCAGTTGCAGTTTTTCTATTCGATGTAGCTCCGTAACCGCTCCAACATTCGCCGGTCCGTTGTCTCCGGGTCGTCGAGCTTTGGAGTCTCAATGATCTTGCCGACGGCAGCGAGCCTGTCGTCGTTCATTATGCGTCGGAATGCGCCTTCACCTATCGCGCCCTCGCCGATCAGCTCGTGACGATCCTTGCGCGAGCCGAATGGGACCTTTGAGTCGTTGAGATGGAGGAGTCGAAGGCGGTCCCTCCCAATCGCATCATCGAAGCGCGCCCACACTCCATCGTAGTCGTTCACTATGTCGTAACCCGCCGCGAAGATGTGGGCGGTGTCCACACACACTCCGACGCGCCCTCGAAACGGCTGCGGGATCATCTCGATCAGCTCCGCCATCTCCTCGAAGCTCGACCCAATAACCGTCCCCGCGCCCGCGGTCATCTCCAACAGCAGCGTGACTTTTCCCGGCGTGCTCTCGAGCGCGATGCCGATCGCCTCAGCGTTGCGCGCGAGCCCGCTCGACCGGTCGTCCATGAAGTTTCCGGGATGCGACACCAGATACTTGAGCCTGAGCGCTTCGCACCGCTCGAGCTCCTTGATGAACGAGTCGATCGATCGCTGCCGCAGCACGGGATCGGGCGATGCGAGGTTGATCAGATAGCTGTCATGCGCGCAGGCCTCACGAACGCCGGTTTCGCCCAACTCTGTGCGGAAGGCGGTGCACTCCTCCTCCTCGCAGACTCGCTCTGCCCAACGGCTCGCCATCTTCGTGAAGATCTGCATTGACGTCGCGCCGATTGCCTTCGCGCGAGGAGGAGCCTTGCTCGTCCCGCCTGCTATCGATGTGTGGGCGCCAAGCGGTGCAGCCTTACTCTCTGTCGCTCGGCGCAGAATCATCGCGCGGCACGCAGCCATTCCGCCGGGTCGACCGCCGGACCCCCACGCCTGATCTCGAAGTGAAGGTGAGCCCCAAGCGCGGGATCGCTGACGCCAACCGTCCCGAGCGCCTGACCCTTGATCACCCGCGTTCCTTTCCGGACATCGATCCGATTGAGTGAGCCGTAGACAGAGTAGTCGCCACCGCCGTGCTCCAGGATAACCGTGTTGCCGTAAGTGCCCATCGGTCCCGCATAGGCGACTGTTCCCGCGGACACGGACTTCACCGCCGTTCCCTCCGGCGCGCTGATTCCGATCCCGTTCCACCGCGTGGTGGTGTTGTTGGGATTTACAATCCGGCCGAAGCGATACAGAAACGCTCCATTCACCGGCCAGTCCAGCCGGCCGATATCCGTCGTACGTATCGAGCTCGGCACCAGCGTCACCGTTCCGCCTCGCCCACTCGCTCTTCTACGCTCAGCCTCAAAGGACGCGATGAAGTTGTTCAGACGCGCCTCACTCTTCTCGAGCTCGGCAAGTCGCGCCTTGGTGCGCTTCGTATCCTGCTGCACGCGCGAGAGATTTCGCGCCTGCAGCTTCTCGAGCTCGGCCAGACGCGCTGCCTCCTGCTCCTTCTGCGTCCGGTTTTCAGAAACGCTATTCTGAAGCCGAACGAGCTGGATGTGCTGCGTCTCGATCTTGTTGTGCAGCTCCTCCAGCCTGTGAACGAGACCCTTGTCGCGCAGCGCCAGTAGATGAAGGTATTTGTAGCGCGCAACGAGCTGTCCGACCGATTGCGCGGAGAAGAGGACTTCGGCCGAATAGAGAGGGCCGCGCTTGTAGATCTCGATCAGGCGCCGCTGCAGCACCGTGCGCTTCATCGATGCCTCCCGCTCGGACCTTTGCATGTCGGACGTCGTGGTCTGCACTTCGTCCGTGATGGCGACGAGCTGCTGGTCCAGCGACTTCACCATACGAGCCGTCGCGTCGTGCTGCTTGTCGAGCAGGTTCACCTCGTCTCGCAGCTCGTGGGCTGTGTTCTGAAGCCCGCTCATCTTCTTCTCGAGCTCGTCCCGCTCGGCGCGGATTCGGGCCAGCTCGTCACGCTGCGCGTTGATGCGCGCCTCAGCGCTCGCGCCCTGCTGACCAGATAGCATCGATGAAAACATCAGAGCGCCGCAGGCTACCGCGTAGGACAGGCGCATCAGATGCGGCGTAGGTGTCTCCCCACCGAGACGAGACTTCCGGCGATGCCCATCACCGCCCCGCCGACGACACCCAGGAACATCATTTGGCGATCGAAAAAGATGGTCTGCAGGAAGTACTCGTTTACAACCCTGTTGGCGATCCAGACGAACACGAGCGCCAGCAGGCCGCCGGCGACGCCTTTTACGAGCCCGTCGATGAGGAAGGGCAGCCGGATGAACATGTCCGTCGCGCCGACGAGCCGCATGATGGAAATCTCCTTCGCGCGCGCGAGCACAGTCATCCGAATGGTTGCGCCGATGATGATTATCGCGACCGCGGCGAACGCGACGCCGAGCGCGATACCGGAGACGGTTGCGATGTTCCGGAGGCGGTAAAGCTTTTCCACCCACTCCTCACCGTAACGCACGTCGTCGATGAATTGGTACGTCTTCATTTTGTCGGCGACCGACCTCACGTTCGCGGGGCTGCGCATGCCCGGCCGCAGGTGGACTTCAATCGAAGCGGGAAGGACACCCGCCTCGAATACGTCGGCGAACTCTCCCATCTCCTTGCGCGCCCGCTCCAGTGCTTTCTCCTGCGATACGTAATCGACGCGCAGCACCTCGGGGAAGTCTCCGATGTCCTTCATGGCGGCTGCCACCGATTCGATATCGGTGCTGTCGGACACAAAGGCGCGCACTTCAACGCGCTCTTCCACCTGGTCGAGCGCCTTTCGGATGTTGATCGCGACGAGCCCGAACAGACCGAACGCGAAAAGGGAGAACGCGATCGTGACGACTCCCAGCGCGCTGAGGAGGGGAGCGCGGCGTGAAGCGGTTAGTGCTTCACGAACTGACCGCATCTAGAAGCGCTCCGTCGCGTCGGGAGGCGTATCGCGCGGCCAGACTGGCTCTTCGATCGGTCTCCCCGAAGCGGGCGGTTCCGCGGAGTCGAAGACGAGACGGCCGTGATTCAGCTCGATCGTGCGATAGTTCGAGCGGCGCACCAGATCCAGATCGTGCGTCGCCATGATGACGGCGGTTCCCGACGCATTGATGTCGCGGAGAAGCTGGAAGACGCCTCGTGTTGCACGTTCGTCGAGATTGCCGGTTGGCTCATCGGCAATGAGAACGAACGGATCGTTGATGAGCGCGCGGGCGATAGCTACCCGCTGCTGCTCGCCGCCCGAAAGCTCTCGCGGGAAGCTCGTTGATTTCGAGGAGAGACCGACCTGCGTCAGGACGCGCGCGACCTTGGAACGGATAGTCGCTTTAGCCGCACCGGTTACCTCGAGCGCGAAGCGCACGTTGGCCTCGGCGGTTCGATCCTCGAGCAGACGGAAATCCTGGAACACGATTCCGATGCGGCGGCGGAGACGCGAGATCTCGCGCCCCGTCGCGTTCCTGGAGCTCACGCCATTGATCCAGACTTCTCCCTGGGTCGGCTTGTCGTCCATGTAAAGAAGCTTGAGGATCGTCGTTTTGCCCGATCCGCTCGGCCCGGTGAGAAAGACGAATTCGCCCTTTGCCAGCTCGAACGATACGTGCGCGAGCGCGACACCCGATCGCGGGTATTCCTTGGCGACTTCGGTGAGGCGGATCATCCGTTACTGCTGAAGCGCCTGCTCGATGTCGGCTATCAGGTCCTCGGCATTCTCGATTCCGATACTCATTCTCAGGAAGCCGTCCGGGATGCCGATTCTGGCGCGCTCATCGGGCGTCATGTGCTCGTGCGAGCTGTAGCGCGGCTCGATGACCAGCGAATCGACGCCGCCGAGGCTGGCTGCGTACGCGAACAGCTTGAGGCCCTTGACGAACTTGAGCGCGGCTGGGCCCGCTCCCTTGAGCTCGATTGCCATCATTCCGCCGAAGCCATCAAGAAGAGACTTTGCGATCTCGTGATCGGGATGACTTGGCAGCCCCGGATAATGCACTTTCGAGATCTCCGGTCGCTTCGCGCACCACTCGGCGATGCGCTGCGCGTTTTCATTCTGGCGCTTGACTCTCACGTCGAGCGTTTTCAGTCCGCGCTCGAGCAGCCAGCACGCGAACGGATCCGGCGCCTGGCCCCACACTCTCATCTTGCGCCGGACTTCGTCGATGAACGGCTCATTTCCGCAGACGACGCCGGCGAGAATGTCGTGGTGTCCGTTCAGGTATTTCGTCGCTGAGTGAATGACGACGTCGACCCCGTGCTCGATCGGGCGGAAGTTGACGGGACTCGCGAAAGTCGAATCGACGACGAGCGCGATTCCTTCAGCGTGGGCGAGATTCTGGAGCGAGCCGATCTCGAGGACCCGACACGTCGGGTTCACTGGCGATTCGAGGAAGATCGCTCTCGTGTTCTTCTTGAGAGCCTTGCGCCACCCGCGCGGCTCGAGCGGATTCACGAAGCTGACTTCAATTCCCATTCCGGGCAGCTCTTCGGTGAACAGCTTGCGTGTTCCCCCATAGATCCACGAGCTAGAGATCAGGTGATCACCCGAGCGGACCAGCGCGAGCATCGAGCAGGCCGTTGCTCCCATTCCACTCGACAGAACGAGCGCTGCTTCCGACCCTTCCAGTAGCGCGAGTCGGCGTTGAAGACGTTCGGCGTTTGGAGTGTTGCCGTACCGGGTGTAAAGCAGCCCTTCGCTGGTTCCGGGCTCCTGTGCGAAGTTGACGGACTGAACGAGTGGCGGCGCGACGGGCGAGCCCGCGGGCGGTGGTGCCGCGCCGCCATGAATCGCCGTCGTCGACAGTCCCAGCTTGCGCGTCACATCTGCCAAAGGGCTCTCCTAGCCGAGGTTGCTTGTGCTGCGCCCCGCGTCGAAGTCGTGCTTGACGACCCGCACGATCTCCGCTGGGGCGATTCCAAGGATGTCGCGGGCGACCACGGTTCCCGGACTCACCGTGTCATCGACGACCAGCACTGCCAGCTCGTGACGCCTTGGGCCGTAAACCCAGACGAGCTCCCCATCCTCCAGCAGGCGCCTCCTCGCGTCAACGGGGTTTATCCGCACGAGCGGCCCGCGCTCAGCGTCTTCTTTCCGCGTTGCGATGTACTCGGATACCATGAGCCACGGCTGGAACCCTTCCATAATCATGCGTCGAGTCTCATTGGCTCGGACGGAACCGTGGCGCTTCCGACGGCGACATAGCCGTTGTCGTATCGGATCAGCAGACGCCGTCGCCATAGAATGTCGAGCATCACCTCGGCCGCGTCCGTCGTGAGTCCAATCGCATCGGCGACATCGGCGCTGGCGCCCGCGCCGAGCTGCGAGATGATCTCCCAGGCGCGCCGCTCTTCCAGACCGATGATTCCGATAAGCCGCGATTCTCCGTTCGCGTGCTGCGTCACCAGCGCCAGCCGGTGGCGCTCTAGCACTGCTTCAATCGCTTCCAGATGAGATTCGCTGATTCCGCGGAAGACGAAATACACCTCGCGCCGCGGCGCGTCGACGCTCACGTACTGGAGGAGGAGCTTGGCCACGATCTCGTCGGCGCATGAAAAGTCGAGCAGTCCGACGTGCGAGAAGTCGATCACCGTAAGTGCGCGGTCGCCGATGCGGTCGAGCTCCTGCTCGATCTCGCAGCGCACCGCCGCTCCGGTAGGACGCGTCACGAGATTGGAATAGAGCTCGCAAACGCTCTTCCGCAGCATGGAGCTCACGTCGATGTGATTGATCACGCCACCCGCTCCGGAATCGTTATCTGCACCTGTGCGCCTGGAAAATACGAGAGATCTTCCACCAGCGGCTCGTCCTCGTCCCAATCGCCTTTCGGAAGAACGGCGATTCGGGCAGTGCCGCTTCGGATAGAAAGTTTACCATCCCAGTTTCCAACAAACCGCCGCACTCCGGCAAGCCCTTGACCTCGGCCCGGATCTCTGAACCGGGATGCGCCACGCATGACGGTCTCCTCCAGCGCCTGCCCGTCGTCCCAGCGTTCCTTCCTCTGGAATCCGGGGGCGGACTCGAGCGATTGCCTGAACCCGATTCCCGGGTCAGCTACGGCGATGACGACGACCTTTCGTCCGCCCAGCCGCACGCGCCAGGTGTAGGTCTGAACCGCGACCCAGCCACCGCGGCCCGCGTGCTCGACGATGTTCTGGCAGACCTCCGACAAAGCCATCGTAAAGCGCATCGTGATCTTCGCGTCGAGATTCAGATTCTTCACCAGCGCATCCTGCGCTCTCTGCTGAATCTTGTCGACGACGCTGTGAACGTCGTCGCTCTTCGAGATCGACGTTACCTCGAGAAGGACGCTCGTCTCCGCGGCCTTGGTGCTTCTCACGCGACCCTGGAGCTCGTACAGTTCCGCGGCGTGCTTGAAGAAATCCATCCTCGACCAGTACGTGCTGACATTTTCCGCCTCGGGCACGTAGAGGACGGGTCTCTCAGCGCGCGACTGCGCCAGCGCCAAGAGAGCCGTCAACCCGTACGGAGACGCCCAGCGAGCATGCCTGGTGTCGACGATGATCTTCTCGTCGAGCGGCAACGGCGCGACTTGATCCAGCACCAGCTCGAACGATTTGTCTTCGAGCGAATGCGGAACGTTGATTATTGTCGTCACTTGATGCTGAGCTCTCCGCGCAGGTAGTCGGCGAGACCTGTCGCGCCGCGATGGTCAACGTTCCGGGTTGCCGCGTCCAGCGCGCGGTCGATTGCAGGCTCTAACTTATCACCCGCGAGCAGGCGGGAGAAATAGGTTGCGCCCCACACATCTCCGCATCCGGTCGGATCTCCGGGTCCGTGTTTCGGCAGCTTCGCCGGCACGCGCGCCGTCCTGATCGCTCCGGACACCGCGCCGAGCTCGGGGCGGCGGAGATCCGAGAGCCGATCGAAACCAGGTGCGGCGAAGTAAATGACCCCGCGGCTCCCGAGCGTGATCGAAAGGGAGCTGACGCCACTCGCGAACGCGATTGCGGCGAGGCCCATCGGATCGGGCGCCATCATCCCCATCTCGTCCTCATTGACCTGAATCAGGTCGAAGCAGCGGCACCACGCGGCGGGATTCGGCAGCGGCTGAAGCGCTCGCATCCCGTCCGGTTGCACTGCCAGCAAAAGCGAATGGAGGTCGCAGTAGATCGGCCCGCGAAAGTGCTGGCGGATGAGCTGCGCCGTTTCCAGATCCAGCTCGAACCCGCTGATGAGATTGATGTAGAGCGCGTCGAGATCGGAAAGCAGCGGCTTGAGTCCAAGCCACGACCACTTGGGCACTCCACCGCTGAGCCGCTCGCAGCGGCGCTCGTCGCTCATGTAGTGCATCGCGACGCGATTGTTTGGATACGGGACTTCGATCGGCGCCGTTCCCGGAGCGACGCGATCGAGCTGCGCGACGAAATCGCGCGCCGATTGCGCCAGATCGCTTCCGACCTTGAGGATCGGAACGAACTCCCATTCCGGCGAAAGGGCGGCGTCCAGCGCGCCGAGCGCGTACGTGATTCCGCCCCACTCCTCGACTGGCGCATCGCGTGGGTCCCGTCCGTGAATCACGTCCCAGACGAAGCTCCCCATTATTCCGACCCGCCTTTTTCGGGTCATCAATTTTCTGCGGTCATCGTCGCCTTATAGCTCGCCGAACTTCTGCATCTTGAACGTCGCGATGGCGCCGACGACGCCCGCGGAGAGGGGCAGGGCACCGGGGACAATCCGGCATGCCTGAACCGCGGGCTTGAACGCGCGACGTTTCACCTCAGCGCGCAGCGGCTGGAAGAGAGCGTCTCCCGCCTGAGTGACGCCGCCGGCGAGAACTACTGTGTCAGGGTTGAAGATGTTCAGAAGATTCGACACGCCGGCGCCGAGGAAGCGTGCTGTCTCGCGGACGACTTCTCTGGCCGTCGCATCTCCGCGCTTCGCTGCGTCGTAAACCGTCTGCGCTGTAATCTTTCGCTGGTCTCCATCGACCATGCTGATGAGAATCGACTCGCTCTCATCTCCGCGCAGGGCTTCGCGGGCTCGCTCAGCGATGGCGGGGCCCGAGGCATAGGCCTCCAGGCATCCGTAATTCCCGCACTTACAGCGGCGCCCGGTGGAGTCGATCGTCGTGTGGCCGATTTCTCCCGCGACGTCGGAGGCGCCGTGGTAGAGTTTGCCCTCGAGGATCAATCCTCCCCCGATTCCGGTGCCGAGCGTCATGCCGATGACGTTGCGTCCGCCGACCGCCGCGCCGCACCAGAATTCGCCGAGCGTCGCGCAGTTTGCATCGTTGTCGAGGGTGGCTTCGAGATGCACTCTGCTCGCTATCTCATCACGCAGCGGAAAATTCTTCCACCCGAGATTGGGTGTCACTATGACCGTGCCCTTGTCCCGATTCAACGGTCCGGGCGATCCGATCCCGACGCCCAGAAAATCGGATCTCTCGGCTCCGGTCTCCGCGATTGTCTGCGCTATCACCTTTTCGATCAGGTCGGCCATTCGATCGACGACTGCCGCCGCGCCGCCTTCAGCGAGAGTCTGCGTGGTGTGCATCGCGATCTCGCGGCTGCCGTCGAGTGGCATCGCGCCAGCGACGATGTTCGTCCCGCCCAGATCCACTCCGACGATGTAACGCTCCTTCACGCTCATACGGGCACCGGTGGGTTGAGTACGTCCGTCAGCAGGCTCGAGATGTAATCCGGCGTCAGCTCGCGCATACACTTCCAATGTCCGAGCGGACACCGCTGTGGTCCGTGCCTGTCGCAAGGCCGGCACGACAACGTGGTGTGTTGCGCCACTGCACTTCGATCGGCGAGAGGGCCGAAGCCGAACTCCGGCACCGTCGGACCGAAGATGCTCAGTGTCGGCGTTCCCATCGCCGATGCAAGATGCTGCGGCGCCGAGTCGTTCGTCACTATCGCTTGCGCGCGGCCAATGAGCTCGGCGGACGCGAGCAGCGGTAGAATCCCGACTCCATTGATCACCGAGTCGGGCGGAAGAGCATCGACAATCTGATCCGCGGTCGTTGCATCCGCCTTCGATCCGACGATCGCAATCCTGTAGTCGTCGCCAAGTCTCTTTGCCAGCTCGAGATAATATGGCCAGCGTTTTGTTCCCCACGCGCTGCCGGGCGCGAGAGCCACGAACGGCTCCATGCTGATTCCGCTGCGGCGAAAGAGCCCGTCGATGGTCTTCCTGTCTTCATCGGATGGATAGAGGCGCGGACGAACCTGTTCTTTGGTCGGAGGATCAGCGCAGTCGGACATCGCGAGCGACCAGAGCCGCTCGGCGTGATGCCTCTCGGGTCGGTAGGCAGCCTGTTTCGTGTAGAGCGCGCGTCCTGTCGAGCTTGCAAAGCCGATCCTCTCCGTCGCCGTCGTCATCATCGCCAGCATTCCGCTGCGAAAGGACCCCTGTGCGAGATACGCGATCTGGTATGGGCGCCGCGAACGTATCTTCTTGATCGTTGCCCACAGCCCGAGCGCAGATCCGTAGGTTCCGCGCTTGTCATAAGGAATGATCGTGCGAATGTCGGGATTGTTGGCCAGAGCTGTCGCCCCGAGCGGGGTCGTCAGGACATCGACGGCGCTTCGCTTCGCGAGCTCCGCGATCAGCGGCGTCGTGAGAATGACGTCGCCCAGGAAGCTCGTCTGAATGACGAGCGCGCCGCTCACCCAGTCTCCACTGAGCCGACCTGCATTCCTCCTAATCCACCTGGAGGACCGCAAGAAATGCTTCCTGCGGTATTTCGACTGAACCGACTTGCTTCATTCTCTTTTTCCCAGCCTTCTGCTTCTCGAGCAGCTTGCGCTTGCGGGAGATGTCGCCGCCGTAGCACTTGGCGAGCACGTCCTTGCGCAGGGGCTTCACGCTCGTGCGGGCGATGACCTTCGATCCGACCGCGGCCTGAATGGCGACCTCGAACAGCTGCCGCGGAATCAGATCCTTCAGCTTGTCGGCGATCTTGCGCCCCCATTCATACGATTTGTCCTCGTGAATGATCACGCTGAACGCATCGACAGGATCGCCGTTGATCAGCATGTCCAGCCGGACGAGATCGCTGCGGCGGTACTCGAGGATGTCGTAGTCGAGCGAAGCGTACCCGCGGCTCACCGTCTTCAGCTTGTCGAAGAAATCGAGGATTATTTCGCCGAGCGGGAATTCCCAATCGAGCTCGACGCGCTGTGTGTCGAGATAGGTCATGTTCTTGTAGACGCCGCGCCGCTCCGTGCCGAGCGTCATGATCGGCCCGATGTATTCCGCCGGCACCATGATGCGAGCCTTTACGTACGGCTCTTCGACGTACGCGACCGTCTGACCCGACGGCATCAGCGATGGGTTTTCGATCAGCGTCATGCTACCGTCGGTCAGATACACCTTGTATTCGACCGAGGGCACCGTCGTGACGAGCTCGAGGTCGAACTCGCGGCGCAGCCTCTCCTGGACGATTTCCATGTGAAGCAGCCCGAGGAAGCCCGCGCGGAATCCGAAGCCGAGTGCGGTTGAGGTCTCGGGCTCGTAGTTGAGGGACGCGTCGTTCAGCTTGAGCTTCTCAAGCGCGTCGCGGAGCGTCTCGTACTGGGTCGTGTCGGTGGGATAGAGGCCGGCGAACACGAACGATCGAACGGCTTTGTAGCCGGGCAGCGCTTCCTTGGCGTGGTTCTCGGCGTCGAAGATCGTATCGCCCGCGCGTGTCTCGCTCACGGACCGCACGCTCGCGACGACGTACCCGACTTCGCCGGGTCCGAGCTGGTCGGTCGGAACCTGCCGGAGCTGGTTGTATCCGACTTCATCTACCTCGTAAACGGACTCGCTCGCTCCGAAGGTGATATGCGTCCCTTTTTTGATTACGCCGTCGACAACACGCACGCTCGGGATCGCGCCGCGATACTTGTCGTAGTACGAGTCGTAAATGAGAGCGCGTAAGGGCGCGTTTTCGTCGCCCTCCGGTGCGGGCACTTTGCGCACTACTTCTTCGAGGAGCTCGCCGATGCCAATCCCTTCCTTCGCGCTCACGAGAAGGATCTGCTCCTCTTCGATCCCCAGGAGGTCCGCCACTTCCTTTCGGCGCTTCTCAGGCTCGGCGCCCGGCAGGTCGATCTTGTTGAGAATCGGAATGATCTCGAGCCCCGCGTCCATCGCCAGGAACAGGTTGGAGAGCGTCTGCGCTTCGATCCCCTGCGAAGCATCGACTACGAGAATCGCGCCCTCGCACGCGGCCAATGACCGCGAGACTTCATAAGTGAAATCGACGTGCCCCGGCGTATCGATAAGATTGAGCTCGTATTCCTGCCCGTCACGCGCCGCGTAGGTCATTCGAACGGCGTTCAGCTTGATCGTGATACCGCGCTCGCGTTCGAGATCGAGCGTGTCGAGCACCTGGGCCTTCATCTCACGTTTCTGGAGCATGCCGGTGGCCTCGATCAGCCTGTCGGCAAGCGTCGATTTGCCGTGGTCGATATGCGCGACGATACAGAAGTTGCGAATGTGATCGAGCTTCAAAAGGCGACTCTTGGGTTTTGCGGGCTGTGGCGGGAGGAACGACGAAATATAACCGTCCAACGCCGCCCTTCTCCGTCGCTGCAAAAGAAAAGAGGGCTGCGTTTCGCAGCCCTCTTTTGCGGATCGTCCTGACTGTGCTACTTGCGGTTCGGTGGAGGAACTCGAGCCGGCTCGGTTTTCGTGGCCGGCACCTCTGCTCTCGGTGGCGGAGGAGCGGGCGTCGACGGTCTCTCGTGCACTACCGGAGCCGGCGGCGATTCCCTCGGTCTGTCCGGCGCTCGCGACGGTGGAGGGGATTCTGTGCGCGGGTCGGGACGAAATGTGCGAGGCGCTTCCACTCCCGTCGCGGCGGGCTCGGTGCGAGGCTGCGTGCGATCGATTGGGACTCGTCCCTGCGGAATCGTCATTCCGCCGCTACCGGGTTGCGAGCGGTAGGCGTCGAGGATTTGACTCGGTTCTCCGCGACGTCTGCTGGGAGCCGTGATCGTTACGTCGCCCATTTGAGGCAAGCCGGATCTGCGCGGGATCGGGAACACTCCCTCTGCAGCCGAATTTGTACTACCCTCGGTTGGATGACGCGGTATCGGATCCTTCGGGAATCGCCCCTTTGGGAAAACGGTGGTGTCGCCCTTCGTCCGAGGTCTGGGTGCCGGCGTTGGGGTCGCAACTGTTGGCCCGTAGGCAATTATCGGCAGACCACAAATGTCATAGCCGATGATCCTGGCCCCCTGTCCCCTTCGGCCGAACCGAGCACTACTGTACAGGGAGGGGCTGAATCCACGGCTCGGCCAATACGCATATCCGTAACCGAGATCGCACGCGGAATACGCGTACGCGTAATCGTACGGGTAATACTCGGATTGACCGCGCGCGAAGCGCATGAAGTCCCGGCCGATCGGTTCACCCTTCGCTCCGAGATATGCTGCAAGCGCCTGTGCAGCGGATTCAGGACTGCGATGCTCGATCAATCGCCTGATTGAGCTGATGTTCCAGTCTCCACCGCTCTCGATCAGCTCGAGGTTGAATGGTGCACGCGAGGCAAGCGCGATCACGGTGCCCCGGGAGTCCAGGCCGCCGCCGTAGCGAGAGCCGTAGCGCGAGTTGACGGCCGAAGAATAAATGCCATTCCCGCCCGAGTACTGCGCAAAGCCGGTGAAGAAGTTCGGCAGATTGAGCTGCCTGTTCGCGGCAATTTTTACCGAGATCCCCGGGAAGTCGGGGTGGAGCACCTGTATGGCTCCATCGAGATCCATGGAGACCGCAAAGACGTAGGCGTTTTCCGCGACCCGGATCGCGGGCTCTACATAACTGGTGGTAGACACCACATTCGCGCCGCTCTGCGAATAGATCCGGATGATCGGCGCTCGTTGACGGGCCTGGTTCTGAGCCGTCGAGGCCGAAGTGAGTGCGCACAACAGCGCTGTGGAACTCCCAAACACCAATGCGAATCTGCCCGCGCGCATATTGAGCCTCCCTGTTTGTATACAATTTTACCATATGTATGAGCAAGGTCAAGACCAGATTCACTCCACTGGTCCCGCGGCTCAGCGGCTACCTGCGGATAGGGGGCTGTTTTAGCTTGTGCCATGCCGCTCCCCCAACTGCTCTCGATCATCGAGTCCCTGGATGAATTCAGAGAGCTCCAGAACACATTGCCAAGGCCGGGGGCGCGTCGGGGAGTCGCTGGCCTCCTTGGATCGACCGATGCGGTAACCGTCGCCGCCCTCGCTGCCAACCTGAGGCAGCGCTTCTTCGTCATTGTGAACGACGACGTTGCCAGTGCCGAGCGCTGGTTGGCCGACCTCAGCACTCTCGCGGAGCCGGAATCCGTGGCGTTCTATCCCCCCCGCGAGAGCTTCGGCGAGGCCGAGGCCCACGCGGAGATCGCCGGCGAGCGGGTCGAAACACTGGAACGGATCGGACGCGGCGACCTTCGCATCGTCGTCACAACCAGCCGCGCTCTTCTCGAGCGCACCCAGCTTCCGCGCGCGTTGGCCTCGGCGCGGCTCGAGCTCCGCAAAGGAGACTCGCGGCGACCAGAGCAGTTGGCGGCTCATCTGGAGTCGATTGGGTTCGAGCGGGTTCCCATGGTCGAGGACGTGGCCCAGTTCAGCGTTCGCGGCGGGATATTCGATATCTACAGCTTCGGAATGGCTGAGCCGGTACGGCTCGAGTTCTGGGGCGACGACATCACCGAGCTGCGACATTTCGACCTCCTTACACAACGTTCTACGCGCGACGCT
>JBBQAV010000062.1:0-15344 GCA_038316775.1 Gemmatimonadales bacterium
GACAGACGAGCTCATCCCGCTTTGTCATCCGATCGCGCTGACCGATGTCGGAGTGGATGTCGATATCGACCGCTCGTTACCCGGACTTCGCGTGACTGCCTGGGCATCGACGCGCGGACCGACGGGAGTAGAGATGGAAGCCTTGACGGCTGCAACCGTTGCGCTGCTCACGATCTACGATATGGCGAAAGCGCTCGATCGCGGGATGGAGATCTCGGGTGTGCGCGTCACCGAAAAGCGGGGCGGAAAGAGCGGCGACTGGAAACGGTGAGCGCGAGATTTACGCCGGTGGCAGACTGAACACCGGGTCGTCCAGAATTTTTTCGCTCCCCCGATACGGCTCCATGTGCACGAGTACTCCGACGACGTTGGGGACCACATCCCGAATCGCGTACTTGACCGTCGCCGCAATCTCGTGGGCATCTTCCAGCGAGATCGTCGGATCGGCGTGAACGTGAAGGTCGACGTAGAATCCGAACCCTGATCTTCTCACCGTCAGAACTTCAACGTGCCGGACTCCGTCAACGGCGAGCGCCGCTTGCAGCGCCCGCTTGGTGACAGCGTCATCGGGCGCTTCGTCCATTAGTCCTGAGATCGCGGGCCGGAGGGTTCGGATACCATTTATGGCGACGACACCGGCCGCCGCCAGTGCGGCCCAGTCGTCTGCCGCCTCCCAGCCGGGTCCGCCTATGAGCGCAATGCTGATTCCGACGAACGCGGCGAGCGAGCTGATGGCATCCGCCCGGTGATGCCACGCATCCGCCGCGATCACCGTGCTCCCCACTTCCCTACCGACGCGCGAGACGCGGCGATAGAGGATCTCCTTGATGACGATGACACCAGCGGCGACAAAGAGAGTGAATGGAGCGGGAAGGTGGTGCGGCCTCAGAATCTCATGAGTCGCCATGACCGCGATCCCGACTGCCGCGCCGACCAGCATGAGCGATACGATTGCCGCGGCAATCGGCTCGGCCTTGCCGTGACCGTAGGGATGGTCTTTATCGGCGGGACGGGCCGCGATGCTCAGGCCCGTCCAAACAATGAAGGATGAGAAGATGTCGGCCGACGACTCGACCGCATCGGCGACGAGTGCGTTCGCGTGACCGACGATTCCCGCCACCAGCTTGACCAGCACCAGCAGCGCGTTCACCATCAGCCCGGCCTGCGCCCAGCGAATGCTCCGGCTCGTCGCGCTATCCATCGCGGCGACTTTCTTTAAAGGTCGACCTTCTCCAGCCGCTCCGCTGCCTCATTGATTCGCGCCGCGTATGCTTCGGCATCCTCTCCCGGCACTCGCCGCGGGATGACGAATTCCGGATTCTCGGGGGGATTGGACGTGGGCGTGTTCACGAACAGGTCTCCGCCCCGGGCAATTACAGCAGCCTCGAAGCGATCCACCGCGGTCATCAGATCATCGAGCTGACTGCCCGTTTCGCGCCCGGTGAGGAGCACGCCATTCTGCCCGAGTCGCCCGGCGAGCTCGAGCGCGGCGCCGTCGCGCTCCTCGCGCCGATGCGGATCGAGCGCCTCCTGCTGCTCCTCAAAGGATTCCTGTCTCATCCTGCCTCCCCTTTTTCTTCCGGTTACGCAGTTATTCTGCAAGTCCCGTGATAGCGGCGTGAAAGCTGCGACATTTGGCGACCTCCGTCGAGGTTGGCAGGAATGTCTCGCGCGTTCGTGAAAGAAGATGCAGGCTGGGGCGATCCCGGGAAGCGGTACTCGCTCCCGGCGAGAGATGATCCGGGCTACGACGAAGCAGCCGCCGAAGTACTGCTCGAGGGCGCGCTGTCAGGCGACACGGGGAGCGCCGAGAGTGCGACCGGCTACTACTGGGGAGAGAAAAAGCTCCGGCCTTTCGTCGAGAAGATTCGCGCGAAAGCCGAGCAGGATGGAGACGAAAGACTCATGCAGCTCGCATCGAGATTTCTTCGATAGAGACGCAGGAATACCACTTGCCGAGCCATCGGCGTCTCTGCTACATAGTAGCGGCATATCCACGCTCCCCTCGCCGTCTCGCGCCGCCCACGCCCGGAGAACTATTCGTGAAATACCGCGCCCGTCCGCTAGTTGTCGGCGCAGCACTTACAACAGCATACCTTCTTCCCGCACTTTCCGAGAGCCAGCCCCTGCCCGGGCGAAGGGTTCCCGGGACACCCACTTCTCCGACCATCTACGACAGCAGCGCGTTCGCCGCGCTGCGCTGGCGCGAGATCGGACCGTTTAGAGGCGGACGCTCGGTTGCGGTCGCGGGATCGAGCAAGCGAACGAACGAGTACTACTTCGGAACGACTGGCGGCGGTGCATTCAAGACGACCGACGGCGGCATAACGTGGACCCCTGTCACCGACAAATATTTCGGCGGAACGATCGGAGCGATCGCCGTCAGCGAGTCGAATCCCGACATCGTGTACATCGGTGGTGGCGAGTCTCCCATTCGCGGCAACGTCTCGCACGGCGATGGAGTCTGGCGCACGAGCGATGGCGGCAAGACATGGACGTCGCTCGGGCTCGCCGACACGAGGCAGATCGCACGGGTGCGCGTGCATCCCACCAATCCCGATATCGCGTATGTGGCAGCGCAGGGTCACGTGTTCGGACCGAGCGCGGAGCGGGGCGTATTTAAAACGACCGATGGTGGAAAAACGTGGAGAAAGATCCTGTATCGCAACGACTCCACGGGGATCACCGACCTCGTCCTCGATCCCAACAATCCGGAAATCATTTACGCGGCGTTCTGGCAGGCGTGGCGTACTCCATGGCAGCTCGTCTCGGGTGGCGCGGGCAGCGGAATCTTCAAGTCGACGGATGGCGGGGAGCATTGGACTGAGATCACCCGCAACGCCGGCCTGCCTCAGGGCGTGATCGGCAACATCGGTCTCGCCGTCTCTCCGGGCAATTCGAACAAAATCTGGGCGATCGTCGAAGCCGATTCAGGCGGCGTGTTTCGTTCATCCGACGGAGGAGCCACATGGACGCGCACCAACTCCGATCGCCGGCTGCGCCAGCGCGCGTGGTATTACACGCGCATCTACGCGGATCCGAAGGACGAGAACTCGGTGTACGTGCTTAACACCGGGATGTACCGGTCGACCGACAACGGAAAGACCTTCAGCCCCATTCGGGTACCGCACGGCGACAATCACGATCTGTGGATCGCCCCGAATGATGCGCAGCGGATGGTCGAAGCGAACGATGGCGGCGCGAACGTGTCGTTCAACGGGGGCAAGTCGTGGACGGAGCAGGATCAGGCGACCGCGCAGTTCTATCACGTCGTGACGACCAACCACTTCCCGTACCGTGTTTGCGGAGCGCAGCAGGACAACTCGACGCTGTGCGGCCCGAGCCGCGCGAGCGGAGGCATTCGCATCGCGGACTGGTACGATGTCGGAGGCGGCGAGAGCGGGTACATCGCCCCGCGTCCCGATACGCCTGACATCGTCTTCGCCGGATCGTACGGCGGGCTGTTGACCAGAAAGGACATCAAGACAGGCTTCGAGCGGGATGTTAATCCGTGGCCGAACAATCCGATGGGCCACGACGCGGCCGATGCCAAGTACCGCTTTCAGTGGACGTTTCCGATCGTGATCTCCCCGCACAACCCGTCGCGGATGTACATCGGGAGCAGCGTGATCTTTCAGACCGACGACGAGGGGCAGACGTTCAAGCCCATCAGCCCCGACCTGACCAGACACGATCCCCGCACACTCGGCGGGTCCGGCGGTCCGATCACGAAGGATCAAACTTCGGTCGAGTATTACGCGACGGTCTTCACGATCGCGGAATCACCCCGCACGGCCGGTGTAATCTGGGCCGGCTCCGACGATGGCCTCGTGAATATCACACGCGATGGCGGAAAGACCTGGAAAAACGTGACTCCTCCCGGCCTGCCAGAGTGGGCGCGCATCTCGATGATCGAAGCATCGAACGTCGCGAGCGGAACCGCTTATGTCGCCGCCAACAGATATCAGCTCGACGACATGAAGCCGTACCTGTTCAGGACCAGAGACTACGGCGCGACGTGGACGCCGATCACCAATGGAATACCGGCGACAGAGTTCACTCGTGTGCTGCGCGAAGATCCCGAGCGCGCGGAACTTCTCTACGCGGGTACGGAGAGAGGAGTCTGGGTGTCGTTCGACGATGGAGCAAACTGGCAATCTCTCAGGCGGAACTTGCCGCTCGTGCCCATCCACGATCTCGCGGTCAAGGAAGGCGACCTGATCGCGGCCACGCACGGCCGCTCCTTCTGGATTCTCGACGATCTTTCCGCGCTGCGTCAAATGAGCCGGAGCATCACGCGCGCTCCGGCGTATCTCCTGAAGCCGCGCAAGGTCTATCGCGCCGGCTTTGGCGGCGGCGGTGGCAGTGGGACCGCGGGCGGACACCCCACTGGGGCAAATCCGCCGTCGGGCGCCGTGGTGTACTATTGGCTCGCGCAGCCGCGACAGCTCGTGACAATGGATTTTCTCGACCCGCAGGGGAAAATCATTCGCACGTTCACGAGCCAGCAGGATCCCGTTGTTGCGGCGGATTCCGTTCGCGCCGACAGCATTCGCACCGCTAGCAACGACAGCTTGCGCCGCGCCGGAGTTGCGCCGGATACCACTGTCCGCGCCGAAGCTCGCGGTGAAGAATCTCCGCCAAGCGAGGAACCACCAGCGCGCAGACCGCCGCCGCCCCGAGTGGCGAACAAGGCCGGACTAAACATGTTCACGTGGAATCTCCGCTATCCCGACCCGTCGGTCTTCGAGAACATGATCCTGTGGGCCGGCTCGATCGCGGGCCCGGTGGTTTTGCCGGGAACGTATTCCGTGCGGCTGAATGTGAACGGCCAGCGGTACACTCAGCCGGTCGTAGTCGTGAGAGATCCACGGTCAACTGCCACGGACGCGGATTTGAAGGAGCAGTTCGATTTTCTGATGCGCATTCGCGACAAGACGAGTCAGGCCAACGACGCCGTGAAGACGATTCGCAGCGTCAAGGCACAGCTCGCGGATCGAACGAAGAAGATGACTGGCGCCAGAAGCGCGGCTTTTGCGAAGATGGCTGAGGACCTGTCGGATAAGCTGTCGGCCATCGAGGGCGAGATCTATCAGGTGAAGAACCAATCGAGCCAGGACCCGCTCAACTACCCGATCAGACTGAATAACAAGATCGCGGCGCTCGCGGGCGTCGTCGGAGGTACCGACGCCAAGCCGACGAGTCAGTCGTACACCGTCTTCAACGATCTCTCCGCGCAGCTCGACCGACAGTTGTCCGCAATGCGGGGATCGCTTTTCGTGCTTCCATCGGCCAACGCCGCGCTGAAGGAAGTCGGTTTGCCGCCGATCGTGCCGAGCACGGTGGAGGTGAAGACCACGCCGGATCAGGCTGCGTCGCAAGCTGACGACGACGATGACGCCCCGGAGAAGCACACGTGATCCGCACTCCCGCGCTCGTGATTCTGGTTGGCGCCGCTGGCGCAATCGCGAGCGGCGCGTGCAGGAGCGATGCGGACGAATCGAAAACGCACATTCGCGTGATCGATTCCACTTCCGCCCAATCGTGGGCGCCCATGGAGGATACCGGAACCGTTTATCGCATCGAGGTGACCTCTCCGCTCGGCGCGGACACCATCCGCAACGTGATCCCACCCGCGCCAATCGTGATTGGTGACAGCCTTGTAATCGGCCTCCTTCAGGCGTCCGAGGACTCATCGACGCCCCGCCGAAATATTTTCCGGCTGCGCCTCGGCGAGCATCGCATCGTGACGACGCCGATTCCCGACGATGTCTGGCCGTCGTATCAGGACGTCCTCGTTTCTCCCGATGGCCAGTCCATCGCCTATGTGGGTGAGGACACCACGCCGACAAACCCAGGCACCTACGCGGTTGTGCGCGATCTCAAGAGCGGCGCCATCGTGGTCAGGGGTCCGACCGGAGTGGGCTGCGATTGTGATGAGGATTTCAACCACGCGCGCTGGTTCGCGCCCGACAGCTTCGAGATCGCCGTTGCCAGGGGAAACAACGTCGGTCCCTGGCAGCGCCTTTCCGGAAAGGCGTCCGTGAGCCGGCTGCACGTCGATACTTTGAGAGACGAACCGGATTGGCATTGACAGACCCCACGCGCGCTTTTCTTCGCTACACCCTCGCCACCATCGCCTATCGCGCCGCGAAGGTCGAGCGCGACGCGCCTCCCGGATTTGCAACCTTTCAGCTGGGAAAGGGCGCTCGTACGCCGGTGGAGATCCTGGCGCACATGGGTGATCTCTTCGATTGGGCGCTGAGGCATGGCGCAGGGAAAGTCCGAATGGGTGCAATCCAAGCCGCAGGCCTGAAGGAAGGAGGTCGAGCGGTTTCACTCTTCGCTGCTCGATCTCGACAGATACCTCGCCTCCGACGCGCCGCTCGGCGCCACCGTCGAGTAATTATTTCAGGGCCCGATTTCGGATGCGCTGACGCACATCGGTCAGATCGCGATACTGAGGCGACAGGACGAATCACCGGTTCGTTCCGAGGTATATGCGAAGGCGGACATCGCGCCAGGCCGGGTGGGAGCTGAGCAGCCGAAGAGTCCTTTCGAGTTCGACAGTCCGCCGACGGGCCAGAGGGAGGCGAAGGCGGGCTAGAGACAAAGCATCGCGCGGAGAGCCAGCTAGCGCCCTTGAATGATCTCCAGCGCACGCGGATATGGTATGCAGGAGGCACTGGCTGCATTTTATTCGTGCGGCTTCGCAACCTGCCGTTCCCCAAGCTCGTAGGGATTCATATGCAGACACCAGCTCCTCAAGCGCCTTCCCCAAACGCCCCAGTACTGGCAGGTCAGGCACCTTCGCCCGCGGCCCCCGTGATGGTGGTCAATGGCCCGCCAGGCACTCCGTCATTCACGATCGAGGCACCACGGACGGCGCGCGATCTCGAAGCGCTCAAGACGCGCCGAGAGGAACTGTCGAACCAGCTGATCTCCGTCGACGGCCGGCGCTCCAAATTGATCAGTCAACTCAAACAGACCGGCGACCCGACCGCCATCAAAGGTCTGGAGGCCCGTCTCGCGCTGCTCGATGCGCGACAATTGCAGCTTGAGTGGACATCCAGCAGACCGGACAACAGCTCACGAGCGCGTCGGCCGGACAGATAGCGACGACATCGCTACCCGCGGTGTTCGGGGGATTCAGCTCGAAACAGGTCATGACGCTTTCGATTCTATCGATCATTTTCGTGCTGTTTCCGCTCGCGGTCGGCGTCGCCCGCAGCATCATGAAACGCTCGAACAAACCCGCGCCGCCGCCGGCGATCTTTGCCGAAAGTGCTCAGCGCCTCGAGCGGTTGGAAGCATCCGTCGACGCGATCGCCATCGAGGTCGAGCGGATCTCGGAGGGGCAGCGATTCGTGACGAAGCTCCTATCCGATGGCCAGGCGGTTGCTCAGCTCGGAGCGGGACAGCGAGCCGGCGAGAAGGTCAGCGTAGACAGATAGCGCGCTGTCGTTTCAACGCGGGAGAAAGTTCAGCCACGGCTAAATGGCAGGCCCCGCGGATTTCTCGCCCCCTTCGCTGAGCGTCTGCTGGCGAAGCGCAGCCGCTCCCATAAGTCCTCCAAGTCCCATCGACTCGACTGCCGTGCTCGGCACGAGCATGAGCGCGCCCTTCTCCTTCAGCCCCTCATACAGAATGTTCATCGCGCGGAGGTGCAGCGCCGTCGGATTGTTCTGATACGACTTCGCAGCCTCGTGGAACAGGTGCGCAATCTCCACCTCGGCCTGGCCGAGAATGATGCGAGCTGATTTCTCGCGCGACGCCTGCGCCTCGCGGGACATCGCGTCCTGAAGCGAAGTGGGAATGACGATGTCGCGCATCTCCACCGATTGCACGGTGACTCCCCACGGATTGGACCGCTGATCGATCAGCGCCTGCAGCTCCGATTCGATCCGTTCGCGGCCCCTCAGCAGATCGCTGAGTGAGGTGCGACCGATGATGTCGCGGAGACCCGTCTGCGCAGCCCAACTCACGGCCTGCGCGTAATCCTGGACCTCGAGTGCCGCCTTCTCGGAGTCGTGGACCATCCAGAAGAGAACGGCATCCACATTCACCGGAACGGTGTCGGAGGTGAGCGTCTCTTCAGCGGCGAAGCTGGTCGTGACGACGCGCTGATCGATGTAGCTCGAGACCGTCTCCATGAACGGGGTGATCCAGAAGAGTCCGGGGCCGTGCAGGCCCGTGTATTTGCCGAGGCGGAGCACGATGGCGCGCTCCCACTGCTTGGCAATCCTGGGACTCTGCGCGAGCACAATCCCCAGCAGAACGGAGAATATCAGCCATCCCGGATTCTGGCTTCCCGCTGTGAGAACGACCCCAACCACGATCGACAACAGCAAGATAAATACGGCAACAACATTGAATCCGCGCGTCGAACCCCGCGAAGCTCGCGCGGCGCGGCGTGCTGCGAGAACTTCGTCCATGGCTGGCATCTATTTTTTCTCCTCTTGTCTGAGCTGGCTTATTAGCTCGGGTAAAGTGAATCCCAGCACTGCTGCATCGCCAACGAATCTGTGAATCAACTCTCGCAGCTCCCGCTCACGGTGCGCGCGCGCCGCCTGAGGCGTCTGCATCTCGCGTACGAAAGTGCCCACTCCGCGCTGAGTCTGAAGAATTCCTTCGCGCTCCAGCTGGGCGTAGACCTTCGCGACAGTGTTCGCGTTCACCGCGAGGTCCACCGCGAGCTGCCGTACGGTTGGCAGCTGCGAGCCCTCTTCTAGCCGCCCCGTAGCGATCGCCGCTCTGATGGCTCTGTCGAGCTGAGCATAGATCGGAGTCGGGCTCCTGGAATCCACCTCGAAAGTAGGCATTGTCTGCTTGTACTATCACATTGGTACAATACGCGCGCAAGAGCCGACCGGTTTCATGGCCTCTTCGAGTCAGCGGGGGGCGACGCTATCGGATCACACGGTCGAAGCGGAGGGGGTTCGGGACCGTGAAGCTGAAGTGCCACCACTCCTGGTCGTAGTTCGCGAATCCTTCCTTCTCCATTGCCGCTATTAGTCTTTGGCGGTTGACCCCGGCCACGCCGGACGCATTCGCGGTGTGCGCGGCGGCCGAGAAAGTGTCGAATGGGGTCCCCATCTCGAGCTCGCGACCTGTGGCGAGGTCGAGGAGGGTACAGTCGATCGCGAGACCAAGGTTGTGTCGCGAACGGCTGGCGATGTAGCCGTCCTTGAGGAGATCCGGTCTGTTCACGCGTTCGGTCCAATCGACCATCGCGAGCGTCGCGCGCACCGGACGATATGCATCGAAAACCTTGATCCCGAGCCCCTGCGGACGGAGATCTCGCTCCACGCGACCCAGCGCGGCCGCTGCTTCCCTTCTCAGGAAAGCGCGATTGGCGAGATACCCTGGCAATGGAGCACCGGTGAAGTTGTTCGACGTCGCGTAGCGCAGATCCACCACAATGGCTGGATCGACCGTCCGCACTTCGGTGAGAAGCGTGTCGGCGACTGCATCCGGCGCGATCTCCGTCTCGACGGTATTGATGGGCGCCGGAGAAGCAGGTGCCTGCGGACGATTCGCAAGCGGCGCCTGCGCGCAGCCGAGCGCGCCCACGCCGAGCAGGAGTACGAGTTTCTTTTTCATCCGGAAAGAATACTTCGGCGTGTAGCCCGCCACGAGCCTTCCCTGCCGCTTCCGGGTTCGCGCATATTTTCGCATGGCAAGCACAGACGCGATCAGCCCATCGTCGATCGCTCGCGCGGCACCGCGCGGCCACCGCTCCGCCGTCATCGCCAGCTTCCTCGGCTGGACGCTCGACGCGTTCGACTTCTTCATCGTCGTCTTCACCCTCACCGCGATCGCGAAGGAGTTTAACAAGACCGACGCGCAGCTCGCGCTCTCGATCACGATCACTCTCGCCTTCCGGCCCGTCGGCGCACTCATCTTCGGACTCATGGCCGACCGCTACGGTCGCAAGCTCCCGCTGATGATCGACCTCGTGTTTTTCTCGATCGTCGAAGTGTTGTCCGGTCTAGCTCCGAACTACACGATGTTTCTGATCCTGCGCGCCTTGTTCGGGATCGGAATGGGCGGAGAATGGGGAGTGGGCGCGTCGCTCGCGATGGAAAAAGCTCCGAAAGGGCGTCGCGGCGTTTTGTCGGGACTCCTGCAGGAGGGATACGCGACCGGTTACCTGCTGGCAGCGGTTTGTTATTTCTTCGTCTTTCCGCGATTCGGGTGGCGCCCCATGTTCTTCATCGGCGGACTGCCCGCGCTGCTCGCGCTCTTTGTTCGCTATCGGGTCCAGGAGTCGGAGGTCTGGGAGCGTACCCGTCACAAGGACTGGAGCAGCCTGGGCCGCGGCATCGCGTCGCACTGGAAGCTGTTTCTCTACCTGACGCTCCTGATGGCGGGAATGAACTTCGTCTCGCACGGAACGCAGGACATGTATCCGACCTTTCTCCAGCGCGACTGGGGATTCTCTCCGCAGAAGCGCGCCGCGCTCACCGCGTTCTCCATGGTCGGCGCGATCATCGGCGGAATAACATTTGGATATCTCTCCGACAGAATCGGCCGGCGCCGATCCATCGTTCTCGCCTTGCTCCTCGCGATCCTGATGATTCCCGTATGGGCCTTTTCACCGTCACTGACGGGATTGGTGATCGGCGCATTCGCGATGCAATTCATGGTACAGGGAGCGTGGGGAGTGATCCCGGCTCACATCACCGAGCTAGCTCCCGACTCGGTGCGCGGGTTCCTGCCGGGCTTCGCGTACCAATGCGGAGTGCTCATCGCCAGCTCCGTAGCCTATCTCGAGGCCGTGCTGGCGACTCGCATGAGTTACGCGCAATCGATGGCGATCGTGGCTGTGATCGTTTTTTCCGCCGCCGCGCTGATCACGTGGGCAGGCCGGGAAAAGCGTGGTGTGGAGTTCGGCTAGGCCGACTCGATTTCCTTCGCTTTCGCCGTGAGTCCGTTGAGGAGTGCACGAACGTGCTCGATGCTCGTTCTCGGATTCATCATCGTCACCCGCAGCACCGGGCGCCCGTCGAGCACGGTCGCCGTGATCCAGCCGCTGCCTTCACGGTTGTAACGCGGCCGCAGCTCGCGATTCAAGTCATCTATGCGCTTGGCAGCGTCGGTTGTCCCCCGACCAGATTTTTTTTCATCCCGACCGAGATACCTGAAGCAGAGAATGTTCGATTCGGGCTCGTGGACATTCTCGAAATCATCGCGTTCCTCGATTGCATCATAGAGGAGGCGCGCGGTGTTGCAGAGATGATCATACAGCCTGCCAAGGCCCTGCGATCCGAACCGTTGCATCACGAACCATAGCTTGAGCACGTCGGCGCGCCTGGAGCATTGAAAGCTCCGAATCCCCTGGTCGATGATGCGTGACGACTTGCCGGCGTGAAAGAGATACGGCGCCTGCTGAGCGAATGCTCGCTCGAGATCTCCTTCATCTCGCGTCAACACCATCCCGGCAGCGAGCGGGAGCAGCATCATCTTGTGGGGATCCCACGCCAGCGAGCGGGAGAATCGCAATCCATTCAGCGCCCGCGGAGGACGCGATGAGAGCAGAGCGCTCGCTCCGTGTGCGCCATCGACGTGCAGCCAGATCCCGCGGTCCTCGCAAAGCTGCCCGATCGCTTCCAGATCGTCGAAGGACCCGGTCGCCGTAGTTCCAGCGGTGGCGACGACCGCCATTACGCGCTTGTCATCCTTTCGCAGACGATCGAGCGCCGCCACGAGTAGATCGACATCGATCTTGTAGTCGCGAGATGGTATCGGCACTCCGCTCCGTCGCCCCATGCCGAGCTGTCCGATCGCGCGGGTCACGGCGTAGTGCGCGTGCTCTCCATAAACAACCGCCGGAGGGTCCGCACCAAGCCCATCCTCCCACGCATTTGGAACAGCCGCGTTTCTGGCGGCCAGCATCGCGGTGAAGTTTGCCTCGGTGCCGCCCGACGTGAGCGTTCCACCGGCGCCCGCGCCGTACCCGGCAAGCTTCCCTAGCCAGGCGACGATTTGGTGCTCGATCACGGTCGCAGTCGGAGACATCTCCCACACAGCGAGCGACTGGTTGAGCGCGCCGATCACGCTCTCCATCCAGACGCCGACTGGGAGCGGGGCCGATGTCTGGTGCCCCATGTACATCGGGTGGTAGTACTTGTTGGCATCGGCGAGCACATCGCGCTCGAGCCGCGCGATGATCTCTTCGACCGAATGTCCGTCGCGCGGCAGCTCCTCGGCGAACCGGCTCGCGAGTTCCTCCGCAGTTCGCGGTGTGGACACCTGCCCTTCGCCACTGCGAGTCGACTCGAAGTACCGCGCTGTTACAGCCGCAAATTGTTTTCCGACTTCGAGCGAGGTGTCCGCTTCTATTTCAGCGAGAATGTCGTCAATCATGCTGCAAATTTAGTCAGGCTATAAGGCAGGGAGTCCGACGCGGAAAAAACAAAACAAAAGAACAAGTCGTGAGCTGATAGCTGGAAAAGCTGAAGGCCTCTTAGCCTTACTGCGTCGGGACGTCACTATTGGGCGGACGCGCGGCGGTGAGGATCGGACCAGTTTGTCCGCGCTTGATCCTGTCGTTCCGGTCTTTTTCGTCATCCGGTACGGCACGTCCCGACGTCGTGAGGCTAACAAGCTATCGGCGTTTCAGCTATCGGCTCACGACTTGTTCCGTTGTTTTTGCCTTCGCATCAGCGGACGCCGCGGCCGCGCTGCATTCAGCGATCAGTCGAGCAGCCCATTCTGCCTGACGAAATCAGCGAGCTCCCCCCTCGACCCAACACTGAGCTTCAGAAAAATGTTGGAAAGGTGGGTACTGACCGTCCTTGCCGAGATCTGGAGCGCCCCTCCGATCTCCTTGTTCGATTTCCGGGTGGCGACCATGCGGGCGATCTCCATCTCCCGCCCGGTGAGCCCGGCGGCGCCGCTGCTCACCGTCTTCGGCGGTGGCCGGACGCCGCGTTCGCGCATTTCTTCGCGCGTTCCTGTCAGCTCCTCCGTCGCCCCTAGTCTCGCGAGGACATCGTGGGCCTTCCGCAGCTCGCGCATCCCTTCTTCACGCTCGCCCACTGTGACGAGCGCGCCGGCCAGACGCCGGCGTATGCGCGCGGCTTGCGGCGGAAATGGGATGGCCTCGAGCTGATCAACCGACGATCGCAGCAGGCCGATCGCGCGCGCCGGATCATTGTCCCGAAACCAGGCCAGCAGCCCATCGCATCCGTCGGCGTACGCGAGTCCGAGCCGGTGGTGAAGACGACCCGCGTCCCTGCGCATGCGCGCAGAGTGGAGCGCGGCGCGATCGAAATCGCGGCCGAAGAGAGCAGCTTCACCTACCATCGGAAGCAGCCACTGAAGCGACCATACGACGTATCCAGTCCGGTCCGCGATCGCGAGCCCGGCCTCGCCGATGCGCACCGCCTCAGCCGGGTCGCCCTTCGCGAGATGGTATGCGGCAAGACCCAGATGGGCGGGAACGATCGACGGGACATCGAGCGGGCGATCTCCCGCGCCCTCGAGCGATCCCGCTTCTTCTCCACCCGCCAGCTTCCATGCGAGATCGAAGTATTCCTTTGCTTTTTCCCCTGATCCGCGCCAGAGATAAATCAGTCCCGACCACACATAGAGCCGCGGCAGCAGCATACGCTGGTTGAGCGTCTTTGCCAAACCGATTGTTCGCTCAGCGATGTCGATCGCCGCATCCCAATCACCCGTGCTCGAGTGATACTGCACCAACAGCTCCGCCGTCCACAGCGGAAGAATCGGCGATCGCATTTCATCCGCGAGCTTGTCGCTCGCAGCGATGTGCTTCAGGACTCCTGGCGCGTCGCCCGACACCCCCGCAAGAAGCGCCATCCCCCAGTGCGCCGTCCATTGCAGCATGCGTTGACCCGCCGCCTCCGCGCGCCCTATGGCCTGCATTCCGTGCTTGTGCGCGAGATCGAGGGGACCCGTCCACGCATAGAGCAGCAGCAACGCTCTGTGAGCTCTCGACAGGAGCGAGTCGTTCTCGAGTCCGCCCGCCGCCGCCGACGCCAGAGCGCTCTCGACTTCTGCCTGTGCCTCCTGAAGCCTTCCGAGATCCTGGAGCACGATTCCCTTCGCTAGCCGCAGCCGCACCCTAGTCGCAGGTCCCGCGGATTCCGCCTCTGCGAGGCCCGCTTCATAGTGCGAAAGCGCATCCGTGTACTTTCCGCTCCAGTAGCACGCGAGCCCCATTCGGTGCTCGATGTCGGCAACCGCGCTGCGTTCGCCTCGCGCGATCGCATCCTCCCGTGCGCGCTCCCAGAGTCCAATCGCCGCATCGTACTCGCCCAGCCGCTGTCTCGTGCGGGCGAGAGTGGTGAGGATCTCGTCTCGGGGCGCGTCCGCTATCGTCGGATCGCGATCGAGATGGTCAAGCGCGGCTGCCAGATAGTTGGCCGCCTCGCGATTGGCGTATTTCTCGAGAGCCGCGCGTCCCGCGGCGTGAAGATACCTGACTGCTTTACGAGCCAGCGACTGCGAGTGCGCGCGCTCAAAATGGAGTGCGAGCTCGTCGGCGTGAGAGAGCGCCACGGTCCCATAAAGACTCTCAAGCGCCTCCGCGATCGTCGCGTGCAGAAGCCGCGCTCTCGCCTGCCCAAGATCTGCGTAGATGACCTGCTGGAGCAGCGGATGAGTGAAATCGTAGTGGATTGCGTCGACGCTTCCCGTCTCTTCGAGGAATCGCTGCGCCAACAGCTCATCGAGCCCGCCAACGATCTCACTCTCCGAAAGTCCGGAGACTTTGGCGAGCGTATCGTAGGGCGCGCGGGTTCCGATCACAGCCGCGAGATTCGCCAACGACCGGCCGTTGAGCGACAGCCGGTCAATTCTAGCCTTCACGACATCCCGGATAGTCGATGGCAGTTGAAGCGTTTCCACCTCCCAGCCCGTCCATCGCCCGCCTTCCTGCGAGAGCGCGCCGGATTCTACAAGCGACTTGAGCGTCTCTTCGATGAAGAACGGATTCCCGCGCGTCCAGTTGTAGAGCATCACCGAGAAATGGCGGGTGGCATTCCTGTCCACTCCGAACTGCTGATGAACCAGATCCTCGACTTCCGCCTGACCCAGAGGTGCGAGCCTGTGTACCGTCAGCGCGCCAAGCCGCAGCAGCGATTGCTCGGTGCTCCGCAGCACGGGATTGGCATCGCGCTCCGCTTCGTTGTAGGTGCCGAGCAGAATTATTTTCTGTGCTTCGATCTGCCGTCCGAGGAAGTGGAGCAGCTCCAGCGAGGACGCATCTGCCCACTGCAGATTCTCGAGCACGATGAAGAGAGGCTGTTTGGCGGCAAGGCGTCCGAGGAACTGGGTGAAGCTCCAGAGGAGACGCGATTTTACCTCCGCGGGGT
>JBBQAV010000063.1:0-15198 GCA_038316775.1 Gemmatimonadales bacterium
CGCACGAGCGCGATCTACTTCTCGTTCAACGAGGACGCGCTTCGCTACGCGATGAGGCAGCCGTGGGTCTCAGTTGGCCAGGACGCGGGCGCGGTCAGTCCCGATTCCACCGGGAAATGGCGCGCGCGGGGGCATCCGCGAGGGTTTGGGACTTTTCCTCGGATACTGGGGCGCTACGTCCGCCAGGATTCTGTGATCACTCTCGAATTTGCGATTCGGAAGATGACTTCACTGGCAGCGCAGCGCGTGGGACTAAACGATCGTGGCCTGCTCAAGCCGGGAATGTTCGCCGACATCACCGTTTTCGATCCGGCGACGATCATAGATCGCTCGACGTTTGAGATGCCATCACAGCTCGCGACCGGAGTGAGCTATGTTTTCGTGAATGGAGTGGCGGTCGTGGATGGTGGCCAGCCGACGGCTGCCCTTCCGGGGCGGGCGCTGCGTGGCGCGGGTTACCGCGCGGCGAAATGAAAAGAGAAGACGCGGCTGGATGAGATGCCGTTGACCGGATGATTGGCGCGATGATTGGCCGGCTACCCGAAGAGGCAGAGAATGGAAATAAAGTTTTCGACCGGTGAGAGCGCGCTCGGCAGCGTGCTCGTTGCGGCGACCGAAAAAGGTATTTGTACGGTCACGCTCAGAGAAACCGCCGACGGCGCGGAAGATTCGTTGCGCGCCCGCTTTCCAAAAGCGGAGCTAGAACGTGACGACGTCTCGTTGAAGCGTGCGCTCGAGATGGTGCTGGACCGAATCGCTGGCCGGCAGCTCGATGCGTCGCTTCCACTCGATCTGCAGGGTACCGAGTTCCAGCGCGAGGTGTGGAATCAGCTTCTCGCGATTCCGGCGGGCAAAACCCGGACGTACCTGGATGTCGCGCAGGCGATCAACCGGCCGAAGGCGACACGCGCGGTGGCGCAGGCGTGTGGAGCGAATCCCGTCGCCGTCGTAGTGCCTTGCCATCGAGTAGTGATGAGCGATGGCTCCCTCGGCGGCTACAGCGGACTCCCGGGAGTGAAGAAGGCGCTGCTGACGGTTGAAGGCGCGGCTGTGTCGGAGCGGAATTAAGGATTCAGGACGCGCCGAAGCCACGAGCGCTTTTTGTAGTGTGCGCAAGCCTGTACAGAGTGCGCTGAATCCGCGGCAACATAGATGGCCATCGCCTTTCCGGTTCGCGGAAGGCCGACCTGCCCGTTGCGGTTACTCTTTCTTCGCGCTCGCGCAAACCGTCGCAGTGCTCGTCGAATCCGAGGGGACGTAGATCGCCATCGCGTTGCCCTTTCGCTGGCTACCGGTTTTTGCGACTTGTCCAATCACCTTGGTGAGGGCGCTGGGCTCGTCGATCCCCCTCAGTACGATGCCGTTGGCTCCGACCTCCGCCGCCTTGTCGCGCATCGACTCGATCATGTCGTCTTCATCCGACCAATTGGATTCGCCCTTGGCGTTGAGTATCGCCACTTCGCGATAGGGCTGGCCGACCCGATCGGGGGTCGTGTAGAGCCTTATCGCGGACGGGCACGTCCGCGCCAGGCGAACGCTGGGATCGATGAGCGAGGCATTGGTGCTCACACAGGCACAAACCAGGACGACGGCGGCACTGAGGACTGGAAGCGGCTTCATCGGATCACCGGACGGAGAGGTTGTCGGGGAACGGCACGCGCAACTACCGCGCCGATAAAAAACGGCGAATTCCGCAGTTCAATCGGCCGTCCCGACGCGATGTGTCATTTCGGGGAGACGCACGGTGTCCGGAATTCTGGACTAACTGGCGAGAGTGGTGGCCGCTAAAGCGACTGCTTCGCCTTGAGCTTGCTCCGGTACGGCCTCTCCGGCGGCCCGATGTATATCTGCCTTGGCCGCGCGATCTTCTGCTCCTTGTCGAGCAGCATCTCCTCCCACTGCGCGAGCCAGCCCGGCATCCGGCCAATCGCGAACAGAACCGTGAAGAAGTCTGTCGGGAACGCCATCGAGCGATAGATCAGACCCGTGTAGAAATCCACGTTCGGGTACAGCTTCCGCGAAACGAAATAGTCGTCGGAGAGCGCGATTCGCTCCAGCTCCAGCGCGATCTCCAGATCCTTGTCGACGCCGACGACCTTGAACACTTCGTCCGCCAGCTTCTTCACGATCTTGGCTCTCGGATCGTAGCTCTTGTAAACGCGGTGGCCAAATCCCATCAGGCGGCCGCCCTGCCCGCTCTTCACGCTCTCGATGAATGCGGGGATGTTCTTGACGTTTCCGATCTCGCTGATCATTCGGAGCACCTGCTCATTGGCGCCGCCGTGCAGCGGACCAAAGAGCGCGGCGACGCCGGCCGAGACGGCGGAGAAGGGATCGACGTGCGAGGAGCCGACGGCGCGGACGGCGTTGGTGGAGCAGTTCTGCTCGTGGTCGGCGTGCAGGATGAACAGGATCTCGAGAGCGCGCGCGAATATCGGGGGTGCCTCGTACTTCGATTCGGTCATGCGGGCGACCATCGACAGGAAGTTCTCGACGTACGACAGCCGGTTATCCGGATAGACGAACGGAAGTCCCTTCACGTGGCGGTACGAGAACGCCGCGATCGTCGGGGTCTTCGCCAGCAGGCGGATCATCGAAATGTTGCGCTCGGTCTCGTCGAAGATGTTGCGCGCGGACGGATAGAACGACGCGAGCGCCGCGATGGAGCTGTTCAGTATCGCCATCGGATGCGCGTCGTAGCGGAAGCCCTCGAGGAACTTCCGCATGTTCTCGTGCACGTACGTGTGAAACGTGATGTCGTGGACGAACGTGTCGTACTCCTGCTGGCTCGGAAGCTCGCCGTGGCGAAGGAGCCACGCGACCTCGAGGAAGGTCGCGGTTTCAGCGAGTTGCTCGATCGGGTAGCCCCGGTAGCGAAGGATCCCCTTGTCGCCATCGATAAAGGTGATCGCGCTCCGGCACGACGCCGTGTTGAGAAACGCGGGATCGTAGCTCATGAGACCGTGATCGTCGGGATCGTTGGTCTTGATGTCCCTGAGCGCGGTTGCGCGGATGGCCTCGTCGGCTACCGCGATCGTGTAAGTCTTGTTTGTGCGGCTGTCCTTTATCTCGAGCGCGCTCCCGGACTTGGCAGCGGCGCCGGGCTTGGCAGAGTTCGTCGCGGCGATGGCAGAGGCAGCCGACGCAGGGGCGGCGGCGGCCGGTTTGGCTGAGTTTTTCTTGGACGAAGGGGGTGGGGCTTTCGTACCGGTCTTCGGCATCCTGTTCTCCAGTTGATTACATCAAATTTAGCGCAACTGCGTCCCGTAGGAGAACGACCTCGGGCTGATTTCAGCCGTCCAGAACCGCGCGCACCTTTCCGGCGAGCGTATCGCCCGTGAAGGGCTTCTGGAGATACGCGATTCCAGGCGTAAGGATGCCGTGGCGTACGACCGCATCGTCGGTGTAGCCCGACATGAAAACGATCTTTGCCTTCGGCCAGAGCCTGGCAAACTCGGCGGCCACCTCGCGGCCGCTCATCTCGGGCATCACTACGTCGGTCAGTAGCAAATCGATCTTCTGGTTCTTCATCGAGGCTAGCGCCAACGCGGCTTTCGCGGTTGGAGCCTCGAGGACGCGATAGCCGTGGCGCTGCAGCATTTGCTGCGCGGCGGTTCGGACCGGCACCGAATCCTCCACGAGCAATACTGTCTCGGTGCCGCGAAGGAGCGACGTCTCGACGCGGACCGGCGTCGGTATTTCCGTGCTGTTCGCGAGCGGAAAGTACAGCTTGAACGTCGTGCCTTCATTCGGTTCGCTGTAGACCCAGATAAAGCCGTTGCTTTGCTTGACGATTCCGTAGACCGTCGCCAGGCCCAAGCCGGTGCCTTTTCCAACTTCCTTCGTCGTAAAGAACGGCTCGAATATCTGGGCACGGATTTCCGCGCTCATGCCGGTTCCAGTATCGGTCACAGCAAGCATCGCGAAACGGCCCGCCACCGCCGGCCAATGTGTGCCCGCGTAATCACTATCCAGATCGACGGTAGCTGTCTCGAGCGTGAGCTTCCCTCCATCCGGCATCGCATCGCGGGCATTTACAGCCAGGTTCATGATCACCTGCTCGAGCTGCCCGGGATCGATCACGACGGGACAGGGAGTTTCGGACAAGTGATTCGCGAGCTCGATGTCTTCTCCGATCACGCACCTGAGCATCTTCCCGGCGCTTTCCACCACTTCATTGAGATGAACCAGCCTCGGCTCGATCACCTGCTGGCGGCTGAACGCGAGTAGCTGGCGTGTCAGGGATGCAGCCGCAGTCGCCGCTTTCCTGATTTCCTCGAGGTCATCGCGATGCGGATCGTCGGACCTGGTATCATCCGCGAGCATCTGCGTGTACGCCATGATGACGGTGAGCAGATTATTGAAGTCGTGGGCGATCCCGCCTGCTAGCCGTCCCACCGCCTCCATCTTCTGCGCCTGCCGAAACTGGTTTTCCAGGGTGCGCTTCTCGGTGATATCTCTGACGGCCGTCAGTCGGCCCTGCTGTCCGTCTATCATGTGCATTTTGGCGGCAGCTTCGAGAATCATCTTCTTGCCGCTCTTGTGCCTGCCGACGAACTCGTAGACTCCCTCGAGCCCCTGAGTGATTCGGCTCGCGACTATTTCATGCGACTCCGGATCGACCAGGTCCATAACCGGGCGCCCAATCAATTCTTCGATGGTATAACCCAGCATGTCGGCGAGGCCCTGATTGGCTTCGCGGATCACACCATTCACGACTATCTCGATCCCATCGAACGAGGCCTCGGTCAGGAGCCGGAATCTCGTCTCGCTTTCCTTCAACGCCTCTTCGACCGCTTGGCGGTCGGTGAATCCGGGGGCGGTTCGAAGCCGCACGCCAGAGATCCTGCCCGAACTTGTTGATGCGAATGGTTTTAGAGCCTTTATACCGGCCATATGAGTCCTGGAAAATGCGGGGTATATGTCCTCATAAAAGGATACGATTCGCATAACCCAGGGTCTGTACAGGCTTCGCGGAATTTTCTGGCCAGATAACGCAGCCCTTGTAAGGGAATGACCGCGTTTACAGAGGAAAGCCCTACGTTGTTTCGGGCTTAGCCCTCTCGGCGAAGGGGCGATCGACCGCGACCTTTCATTGCGGTTGAAATCCCGATTTCCACGCCAACCCTCCTCACGTTGCCGACCTCATTGTTTACCCGATTTCTTGGCCCGAAAGGAGAAAACGAGCCGCTCCTCCGCGAGCTGATCGAAACCGCTTTGAGCGACCACGTGCGGTGGCGTCGCAGTTATCACCCCGAGGACCCATCACCGCTCGCCGGTCAACGTGGCCCTCCATTGGATTTTCTCGGCGATTCCGAAGCGACGAGAGTCGCATTCCGCCAGCTTCTCGGTCGCCTTCACTCGAGCGTTCCGTTTTTCAGCGGACGCTACAACGGACACATGCTCTCGGAGCAAACCATCGCATCGCAGGCGGCGTATTTTGCGGCGATGCTGTACAACCAGAACAACGTGTCGCCGGAAGTGTCGCCCGTCACCACGCAATTGGAGAGCGAGGTCGCCGAGCAGCTGGCCGAGATGATCGGATACGATCCGGGCCAGTCATGGGGACATCTGACATCGGGTGGAACGATTGCGAATTTCGAAGCGCTCTGGATAGCCCGCAACGTCCTGTACCACCCGATCACCGCCGCGTCCGTGACGAAGGACTTGGGCCTCGATCTCACTGTCTCGATGCCTGATGGCTCGCGCGCGCGGCTGCGCGATCTCGACCTCTGGCAGCTCCTGAATCTCAGGCCAGCGTGCTCGCTGGATCTGTGGGACAGCCTCTGGGCGTCCGCGCCACACAGCGTGATCGACAATGCTCTGCGCGAGCGCTCGTTGGCTACGCTCGGCTACCAGGACTATAGCCGAAAGCTGGCCGCGGAGTTCGGAGATCAGCTCGCTCCAGGCGTGGTGATCGCGACGGCAACAGGGCACTACTCGTGGGAGAAGATCGTCCGAGCGCTGGGAATCGGATCCAACCAGCTCGTGCTGCTTCCGGTTGACGAACACTGTCGAATGGACCCCGAGGCGCTGTGGGAGAAGATCGTTTTCCTGACCGGCCGGAAAATCCCCATCATGGCCTGTGTCAGCGTCTGCGGATCGACCGAGGAGAGCGCGATCGACAGACTCGATGAGATCATTGCGGTAAGGTCGATGGCCGAACGGAAGCTGGGGGTGACGTTTCATGTCCATTCGGATGGGTGCTATGGCGGATACGCGGCATCTGTCACGCGTGGCGCCGATGGATCGCGACAAAACGCGCGACAAATCCGCGAAACGCTGGGAGATCCGCATTGGCCAACCGAGGAATGGGTGAGCGCGGTCTCAGCGCTGGAGAATGCAGACTCCGTGAGCATCGATCCCCACAAGCTCGGCTACGTTCCCTATCCGGCTGGCGCGTTCCTCCTCAAGGACAGGCGAGGCCGGGAGCTCGTTGCAATCGATCCTCCCTATCTTGCGCTTCCCGATCTCAAGCCCGGAGGCGAAAAGCCGTTCATTGGGCGATTCATCTTCGAAGGCTCGAAGCCCGGCGCATCAGCGGCGGCGGTGTGGCTCAGCCACCGGACCATGCCACTGAACAACAACGCTCATGGGCGTCTCATTGCGTCGACGATCTCCGCCGCTCATCGGCTGCACGCCGAGCTCGGGAAGCCCGGGTTCGCGCCATTTGAGATCGTTCGGCTTCCAGCGCCGGACATCAACATCGTCTGCTTCCTGCTTCGTCACGAAGCCCTGCAGTCGGTCGAGTCGGTGAACGCGCTGAACGAATTGATGTACCAGGAGATGAGCACCACGGCGGGGGCCTCGCCGGAGTATGTGATCAGCCGCACCAGGCTGACATCGCCCGCGTATGACGGAGCGATTGCCCCTCTGCTGGCGAGTCTGGGAGACGATGGGGCGCGGTACTGGAAGGAGAACGGCGCGAAGGGAATTGTGGTGCTGCGCGCGACAGTGATGAATCCTTTCGCGGCGAGTCTGCATCCGGATCACATGGCCGGGCTCGCAGCAGCGCTCAAAAAAGCGGCGGCGCACTCACTCAAGAAACTGCGGGTGGTTGCCGGCCGAACCGAGAGGATACTTGCGCCGGTCTAGCAAGCGCGGTCAAATACCGACTCAACATCGCGAACGAGAGTGAGATGGGTTTTACGAAAAAGGTGAAGGCGCTGCCTCCCGCGAGGCACTACCTTCGCGGACTGCTGCGAAACTTTGCGATCGCGACGACCATAATCGGCGGTGGCCTGCTGATTGGAATGACAGGCTATCACGTATTCGGTGCGATGTCCTGGAGAGAATCCTTCTACTACGCGTCGATGATTCTCGCGGGCGAAGGGCCGCCGCAGGATCCGGCGAATCTGAACGCCATGCAGATCGGGCACCTGCACCTGTTCGCGGGTTTCTACGCGCTTTTCAGCGGCGTCACGTTCATTACTATGGTAGGCGTGCTGCTGGCTCCAATGCTCCACCGCTTCCTGCACCGGTTTCATCTTGAGATCAGTCAGGATGACTCAGGAGGCGAGTCACACTGAGCTCCACCATGGCCGCTCGGCGTGAAACGGGCGAACGGTCTGTTCTGGTTGTCAACGTCGGCTCGTCAACGCTGAAGTTTGGTCTTTTTTCTTTGGCAGAGGACGATGCGCATCTTCTGCACGGCGTGCTCGAGTACGATGGTCCGGCTGGTGGCCAGCTCAGGCTCTTCGATTCGCAAGGCCGAGAGGTCGATTCGCGACAGCTGGCTGCCAGCCGCGATTCTGCCGCTGGGGAGCTGCTTCGCTATCTGAAGAGCCACTCGCTATTCGAGTCCGTGCAAGCAGTCGGTCACCGCCTCGTTCACGGCGGTCCGAAGCTGCGGCAGCCCGTCCGCATCGATTCCGCGGTCCGCGCAACGCTCGACGACGCCATCCCGCTCGCGCCCGACCATCTGCCGACCGAGCTTCGCGCGATCGACGAAGTCAGCCGGCTCGCGCCGGCGCTCGCTCAGGTCGCCTGCTTCGACACGGCCTTCCACAGCACGATGCCCCTTGTCGCCCGCATGTTCGGTCTGCCCAGGTCGCTCTCGGACTCTGGTGTCATGCGCTACGGATTTCACGGGCTCTCCTACGAGTACGTGTCGGATACTCTGCGACGCCGCGGCGAGCTTCCGGCGCGCACCATCGTCGCCCATCTCGGAAGCGGCGCCAGCATCGCCGCTCTGCTCGACGGAGTCAGCATCGACACATCGATGGGGCTCACTCCAACCGGTGGCATCGTAATGAGCACGCGCTCGGGCGATGTCGATCCCGGAGTGCTGCTTTACCTTTTGCGCTCCCGTGGTTTCTCCGCCTCGGACATCGACGACGTGATCAACCGACGCGGCGGATTGCTGGGCATCTCGGAATCCAGCTCCGATGTGCGGGAGCTTCTGACTGCGAGCTCAACGAATCCGAAGGCGGAGGACGCGATCAGCGTCTTCTGCTATCAGGCAAAAAAGTTCATCGGAGCCTACAGCGCTGCTCTCGGAGGACTCGACGCCCTCGTTTTCACCGGCGGTGTTGGTTGGCGGTCCGCCGAAGTGCGGGCGCGGATATGCGAGAACCTCGAGTTCGTGGGGATCGAGGTCGATCCGAGGCTCAACGGTGAGAACGCGCCGACGATCTCGGATACTCGGAGCAGAGTGCGGATTCGGATCCTCAAGACGGACGAGGAAGTGATGATCGCGAGGCACGTTCGCAAAGTGCTGAGTCAAAATCCCAGCGGCTCGAGAGGGATCGCGTAAGGCATTCCCTTACAGATAACAGTCGAATTCCGGGAGAATCCTCTCTCTCGCCTGACTGATGCAGCTTCGCGCGAGTGGCATGTTAGTGCATGATGCAGCGTGCCCATTGCCAGTCCAACACTGCTCCAATGCATGGAGCCCGACCTGGGGATAATCTCAGTATCCCACTGAAGGCGTCCGTTGCTGCGCTCCTGTTCGGCGTCTGTGCGGCAACTCCAACAGACAACCCCACACAACTTCCATTTTCTGTCGGCGAGAAGCTGGGCTACGATGTATCGATCGACAATGGCAGGAAGGTGGGCGACGGAACCATGTGGATCGAAGGGCCTGTCGATGTGCGCGGGACGAGCACCTACCTGCTGCGGTTCGATTCACGCGTTCGGATAGCGATGCTTACCGGAGTGAGTCGCAGCTCTTCGTGGTTCGATCCGATCAGGAAGCTGTCGCTGCGCTACCTCAAGCACGAAAAGAATCCGCTCACGAGTGATGATGTGTCGGTCGAGATGTTTCCCGACGACAAGAAGTGGAGATCAGCGGATGGAAAGGGCGGCGACAGTCCTGGCGACCTGCCGCTGGACGAGCTGTCCTTCATCTATTTCATCCGAACGCTACCTCTCGCTTCCGGAGCGACGTATCAATTCGACCGGCACTTCGATGCGGCGCGCAATCCGGTCGTGATCAAGGTCGTCCGCCGCGAGATGATTCCGACTCCGATGGGCGAGCTAAAGACAATCCTCGTCGAGATGCGCGTGCGCGATCCGAGGCACTACAAGGGCGACGGACTCATCCGGTTCAATCTCACCGACGACGAATGCAGATTGCCGGCGAGGATCGAGACCACGATGCCGGTGGTTGGGAAGGCAGTACTGACGATTAAGTCGGAAAACGCCACGGGGCAGTGTGCAAGGCGGTAGTGCCGCTCAGAGAATTCAAAAAAAACTCCCTGCTGTTTGACCCAACGGGTGCCACTTTTGGCTCTGGAAAGAGGGTCCGAGCAGAAGTGACGGCGTCAGCAGGGACGGCCAGACCCATGGGTGTGCTACCGCTTTCCGGTCCCCCGTTTGATCCCAGCCATCCGAGCCACTCGGCGATCTGCGCCAGGTCGTACGCAATGCTGAACCTGTCGCAAGTACCGCAGACCAGAAGCCAAGCGATTTTGTGGAAGGAGCCATCTTAGTTATGTGCCAGGACCGGCGGCGGATCGCCTGGGAGCCAGAGCGTGAACGTGCTTCCGACACCCGGTACGCTCTTGCACGCGATAGCCGCACCGAGCGCGTGCGCCAGCCGCTGACTGATCGCGAGTCCGATTCCCGATCCCTCGGCCGCGCCTGGACTGAAGCGAGTAAACTCGCGGAAAAGCAGATTCTGCTTCTCCAGTGGAATCCCCGGTCCATTGTCCGCGACGGCGATAGCTACCCAGCGTCCGGGCTGTGGCCCCTCGCCATCGTTGACGAGGTGCACCCGAACTGCAATGCTTCCGCCCGGCTGCGTGTATTTCACCGCGTTGGAGATCAAGTTCGCGAGAATCTGCCGCACGCGCGCGCGGTCCGACTCGACGACAACGGAGTCACCTCCGTCATCCCCTTGAACCACCGATGCAAGACCAAGACGCTTCGCTTTTGCCGCGGCGCGAAACTCCTCGACGATTTCGCGGGTCGTGCAGCCGACGTCCACTTGCTCTCGCTCGATCTCGAGCTGTCCTGCCTCCGCGCGCTCGATCTCCAGGAGCTGCGAGACGAGATCGAGCCCGGTACGAATTGACCGTCGGGCGTGCCCCACGCTCTCCGTCTGTTCCGCGGACATCTCGCCAAACACGCCGAGCTCCAGCAGGGAGAGAAAGCCGTCGGCGGCACCCAGCGGATTCTTAACGTCGTGAGTAAAGCCGCGAATGAGCCGCTCGTGACTCTCGAGCACCTGCTTGCGCTCGGTGATGTCCTCCGCGATGCTGGCACTGCGGTAGATCTCGCCGCTCGCGTTGCGGATCGGAAAGCCACGGCTCCACACCCAGCGCTGCTCGCCATCGGGGCGCACGACGCGGAACTCGATGTCATACTCCGCGCGCGACTGGCTGACGATGGCGTGGCGCACCCGTTCGCGGTCGTCGGGATGCACGCCCTCGAGGAGGGCCAGCGGGTTCGCGTACAGCTCCGCGCGCGCCCGACCCCAGATCTGCTCGTACGCCGCGTTCACGAAGAACAGCTGCGTCCGATTCTCGTCGCTGAGCGATACCACGTCGTGCAACGTCTCGGCGATCTCCCGCACAAGCTCCTCGCCAACTTTCGCGTACTGCTCGCCGCTCATCACTTCGATTCCAACGAAGCGCTCTTCGCCCTCGACCCACGCGTCGTGTCCGGGCGGGATTGTGTACGATTCACCCGCAACGATCGTTTTCTCGGTCCCGTCCTTCATGCGGACAGTGATGCGGCCCGAAATGGCGTATCCGACATGGGAGACCTGGCACAAGTCCGCATTGACGACGGGCTTGATGCATTCCGACCAGCACCACCCCGGCTCGAAGTTGAAACGGCCGAGGGTGAAGCCCTCGAGTCGAACGACTTCGACGCGAGCTTTGTCAAGGCTGCGGACTTCGTCGGGCGCGCTGTGGGGCTTACTTTCGAGTTTTGTTATTCCCTGTGGAAGCGCCATGCTGCCTGTCCCCTTGAGGATGGATCGCCATTGGGTACGGTCAGCGATTGCTTTCCTAGTCGGAGAGCAGTCCGATCTTCAGCGCGAAGTTGACGTAATCGGACCGGTGGTTTAGTCCGAGCTTCTCGTTGATCCGCTGCTTGTAGGTGTCCACCGTTTTGGGGCTGATGAACAGCTTCTCGCCGATCTCCGGCGCGCTGAACCCTCGGGCGACGAAGCGCAGAACGTTCTGCTCCCTGTCGGTGAGCTTCTCGTATTTCGTGCGCTCATCGGCGTGCTCGGCCTTGCGCTGGATCCGCTGCGCCAGCGCACGCGCCGCGGATGGCTGCATGTAAATGTCGCCATGCGCGACGGCTCGGACGGCATCGATCAGCTCGCGGTCCGCGGCGCTCTTAACGAGGTATCCGCTCGCGCCCGCTTCGAGAAGCGGGACCAGGTACGCATCCTCGGCGTGCATGGTAAGGATGAGGACTTTCCCGCGCGTCTTGTTGGCGATGAGCTCCTTCGTGGCCTCGGTGCCGTCCATCTCGCCCATCGACAGATCCATCACGATGACGTCAGGGTCCAGGCGCTGCGCCAGAGAGATCGCGTCCTTGCCGTTGGACCCTTCGCCAATCACCTGGATGTCCTTCGCACTTCCCAGCACAGCCTTGAGGCCGGCGCGCACGACGGCGTGGTCGTCGACCAGAACTACGGTGATCATCCCATTACTGTTCACGCCGCCTCCATCTCCAGTTTCACAGTGGCCACCACGCGAGTCCCACAATCCTTCGTACTGTCAATATGCAACTCTCCCCCGGCAAGTGAGAGGCGTTCCTGCATGCGGGCCAGCACGGAGTTTCTCCGCACCTTCTCGAGCGGGCCATCGAATCCACACCCGTCATCCGAGATCTCGAGCTGGACCAGGCCGGGCCGTGCCGAGAGGGAGAGAAGGGCGCTGCCGGCATCGGCGTGTCGCTCCACGTTGCGCAGCGCTTCCTGTGCTACCCTGTACAGCGTCGTGCTGAGCGCGGCAGGAATCGCAACCCCTTCGATCTTCGTGGTGACTCTCACATCGATGAGCGAACGCTGCCGCGTCGAGTCGGCGAGAGCTTCGAGCGCGGCCGGCAAACCGAGGTCGTCGGCCACTCGAGGGTGCAATGACCTCGAGACGCTTCGAATCTCTTCGATGGCAGTCCGCAACAGCTCGCGGGCGCGACTCACTTCCGCGTTGCCCGTTTCAAGGCCAATCGCATTTGCGGCCGCCGCTACCTGGAAGCTTGCTGCTGCCAGAGTTTGTGCGACGGAATCCTGGAGATCGCGCGCAACCTGCGCCCTCTCCCGCTCCTGGGCGTAGACCACCTCGGCCCCCAGCTTTCGCATCCGGTCGCGGCCGGCTGCGAGACTGTCGAGCATCTCATTCATGGTGGCGGCGAGGTGTGCGAGGTCAGAGTCGGCCACCAGCGAGGGCGGGACTCTCTCTCCGATTCTACCTTCCGACACTCTTCGGGCGATCTGCTCCAGATCGTTGACCGGCTTCAGAGCAAGGCGAATGAGCACATAGTTCACGCATGTGCCGATCCCGAGCGCAACGAACACGACCACGAGATCCTGCAAGTGCAGCGAGCCGTCATTCAACGGCGTCAGCAGAGCGAGCGTCGTGATCGCCACGATGAGCAGATTGGCGCCGAGCACTTTCACCCCGAGCGGAACGCCGAGGATGGTGCGGAGCCATGTTGGCACGCCGACTTTGCCCCGTGCTCGGGCGGCGCGCGCGACCGTGACGGCGCTCGTGGTCATGTGACGACGAGAGCCGTGACCATGCCGAACATGCCGTGATCGGACTCGGCGTGCGGCAGGATGTGGCAGTGAAAGGCCCAGGTTCCGGGGTTGTTGCAGTTGACGATCACGTCCCAGCGGTCGCCCGGAGCGATGTTGAGGGTGTCGCACTTCCACGGAGCCGGCTGCATCCATCCGTCCTTGGCGATGACGGTCATGTGCATTCCGTGCAAGTGCATCGGGTGAATCATCATTCCTTCGTTCATGAACCGGACGCGGAGCTTCTGGCCGAGTTTCGCGACCACCGGCTCCGTCGCTGGAAAGCTCTTGCCGTTGAGGGTGTAGCCATGAATGCCATCGTTGAGGATCAGGACATAGTCAAGGTCCACCTTTTCGATCGGCTGCGGATCCTTCGGCTCGATGATGAAGGCGCCGAGCAGCCCGAGACCGACCTGTGTCGCGGCGTTATGGTGCGAGTGATACATGTGCGAGCCAGGATTCGGCGCCGTGAACTCGTAGGTGAACGTCTCGCCGGGCTTGATCGGCGGCTGGGTAATGAACGGCACGCCGTCCTGGGCGTTTGGTATCTCCAGTCCATGGAAATGCACGACCGTGGATTCCGCCAGCTCGTTCTTCACGATGAGCCTCACGCGATCGCCCTCACGCACCCTGATCTGCGGACCCGGTAGCTGCTCGTTGTAGGCCCATGCTTCCACTATCTGTCCAGGCGCAATCTCCCAGCGAATCTTCTTCGCGGTGATCTCAAAGATCTTCACGCCTTTTTCAATGCGAGGTTTGAGCAGCTGGTTTCCCTTTCCAGCGGTCTTTGCCGGGAAGGCCTTTACACCAGCCTCGTGCATCCTGTCCATTGCCTCGGAGGCAGCGGCGGCCGTGACCGGTGCGGGGTTGGGTGCCATTGTGCCGCCGCTGTGATCGCCAGAGGTGGCTCTCGGCGTTTGGGCCTCGGACTTATCGATCGAACATGCCGCCGCTCCACCGACGAGTGCGGTGAGCGCGGTCGTGCGTATGAAATCGCGACGTGAGCCGCTCTTGGTTATTAGCGCGTGTTGGGGCTTACCGGCGATTTCTTCGCTCATCAGGTATTCCTCGTGGGGGAATGCGGTTTCACGAAGAATACGAGTGGCAGGATTGCGACTCTGTCCTGAGACGGAGGATAATTCAGGGGAGAAACGCTACATTGCTCGTAAGGGAACTCCTTACAACGAAATGCCTGAACGAATAACCCACGACATACTCGCCGAGATCGTCGCCATTGCCGCTGATGCGGTGATCTGTATCGACGACTTTCAGCGCATCACTTTTTTCAACGAAGGTGCGGAGAAGATCTTTGGCTGGGCGCCGGAGGAGGTCATTGGCGAGCGGCTGGAGATGCTGATGCCGGAGCGCTATCGGGCCGGTCATTCGCAGCAAGTCGCTGACTTCGGGCGATCGAAGGTTACGGCGCGGAGGATGGGCGAGCGACGCGAGATCGCTGGGCTTCGTAAGAACGGCGAAGAATTCCCCGCGGACGCCGCAATCTCGCAGGTGCATCAGATGGACAACGTCATTTATGCCGTTGTACTGCGCGACGTCTCAGTCAGAAAGAAATTCGAAAGGCGCCAGGAGTTTCTCGCCGCCGCTGGCGAGAGACTCGCGTCATCGTACGAGTCAGGCGAAGTCCTGGAGCACATTGCCAGACTGGCGGTTCCCGCGCTGGCCGACGGCTGCATTCTGGAGAATCGCCTCGATGACGGCTATCGGGCTGGCGCCGTGGCCCACTCCGACGCAACGGTCGAGGAGGCGCTGCAAAGGATTACGACCGCTGGCATCAGAAAGCCGCCAACGAGTCACCCGCTGTGCGAGATCCTGCGGACTCGCGAGCCTGTTCTCCTCCAGAGCGACGCGCGCGCGCGGCTTCGGGATACGAGCAAGACGCCTTCCTACCTAGACGGCATTGAGGCGATGAATCCGCAATCGGCGCTCTTTCTGCCATTGGTGGCGCGCGGCCAGCTGATTGGCGTGCTCAGTCTATTCCGGTC